>DATDIC010000209.1:0-3713 GCA_036521275.1 Acetobacteraceae bacterium | reverse complement strand
GAGCTGGTCGTAAAGCTCGATCGTCGTCATGCGCGTGTTGGGCTCGCGGCGGGCGCCGGTGCGCAGCTCGGCGAGCGCGTTCGGTTCTTCCACGCCGGAGGCAAAGACGCCGCGCGGGCGATGCAATTTGAAACTGCGTCCCACCAGACGCACGCCGTTCGCCAGCAGCGCCGAGGCGAGCGTGTCGCCGGAATGGCCGGAATAGGACCGGCCGTCGAAGCGGAAACGCAGCTCCGTGCCGCGATCGATATGGCCGCCGGACTGGGTGCGGAACGGCTGGGTCATCCGGGGGGAATGTCGATATTGTCGGCGGCGCGGGCGACGGCGTGGACCTGGTGGGTCAGCGTGTGGCGGACAACTCGCAGAAACTGCCGGCAGCCGTGGGAATGGTGCCACCACTCGGCGTGCCAGCCGCGCGGGTTGCGGCGGGCGTAGACGTAATCGTGGAATTCGCTGGCCGGTGCGTCGAGTGCTGGGCGTTGAACGGTGGCGTCGCCGCGATAGGTGAACTCGATCTCGTCGCGCGGCCCGCACCAGGGGCAGTTGATGCGGATCACGTATGCGGCTCCCGCTTGCGGGAGAGGTCGGATGGGGCAGCCATCTGGGTGGCAGCCATCTGGGTGAGGGTGCGGCCCGCGACACCCTCACCCGCCGCGCTACGCGCGACGACCTCTCCCGCAAGCGGGAGAGGTGAGGGGGTGGGAGGTGGCGGCGAGTCGGTTTGCATGGGTCGTCTCTACTGCAACCAGGGGAACGGGCCGGCGCCGCGTTCGTCCAGGAGCCGGCCCTCGCGGAAGCGATCCAGGCGGAATGCGGCATTCAGCTTGTGAGGCTCGTTCTTCGCGATCGTCCAGGCGTGGCACCAGCCGGACGCTGGTGTGGCTTTGAAGCCGCCGTAGCACCAGCCCGCAGTCATGTACAGGCCGCCGATCGGGGTCAGCCCGATGATCGGCGAGCCATCGAACGTCATGTCCATCACGCCGCCCCAGTTGCGCAGGCCGCGCAGCCGCGACAGGCACGGCATCATGGCGATGCCGGCGGTCCAGACATCTTCCAGCACCGGCAGGTTGCCGCGCTGGGCGTAGCTGTTCCATCCGTCCAGGCCGCCGCCGAACACCAGTCCACCTTTGTCCGATTGGCTGATGTAGAAATGGCCGGCGCCGAAGGTGATCACCGAATGCACCAGCGGCTTGATGCCCTCGCTGACGAACGCCTGCAGCACGTGGCTTTCGATCGGCACGTCCAGCCCCGCCATCTGCGCCAGCCGCGACGTGTTGCCGGCAACCGCCAGGCCGATCTTGTTTGCGCGTATGTCGCCGCGCGTGGTGCGCACACCGGTCACGCGGCCGCCTTCCACGTCGATGCCGGTCACTTCGCAATGCTGGATGATATCGACGCCACGCGCATTCGCTGCGCGGGCAAAACCCCACGCTACGGCGTCATGCCGCGCGGTGCCGCCACGCCGTTGCAGCAGGCCGCCCATTACCGGGAAGCGCCCGTTGTCGGTGTCGATCAATGGGCAGAAGGCACGTAGCTGCTCGCGGTCCAGCAGTTCGGCGTCGATGCCGGACAGGCGCATTGCATTGCCTCGGCGCGCGTACGCGTTGCGTGAGCCGTCGGAATGGAACAGGTTCACCACGCCGCGCTGGCTGATCATGGCGTTGTAGTTCAGGTCCTGCTCCAGCCCCTCCCACAGTTTCAGCGACCATTCGTAGAAATTGTGGTTCTCCGGCAACAGATAGTTCGACCGGATGATCGTGGTGTTGCGGCCGGTATTGCCGAGCCCAATCGGACCCTTTTCCAGCACCGCGGCATCGGTGACGCCGTGTTCTTTTGCGAGATAATAGGCCGTGGCGAGGCCGTGACCGCCGCCGCCGATGACAAGCACGTCGTAATGGGGCTTGGGCGGCGGGTCCCGCCACGCCGGTTCCCAGCCCGTGTTGCCCCGCAGCGCCTCTGCAAACACCCGTAAGCCGGAATAACGCATGATTCTCCCCGTGGCGGGGACTATGCGGCGCGGCCGGACAGGGGGCAAGCTTGCCGCCAGCACCGAGGAGGTAAGATCATGGCCGCAATTGGCGATCCCGCGCGCGCACGGCCGCACAACCCGCATGTGCAGCGGTTGCGCGTGCCCAATCTGAGCGAAATCGACATGCCGGCGCTGCGGGCCAATCGCCTCGCCCGCCTGCGGTCCATGATGCGCCAACACAACATCCCGATCTGCCTGTTCTTCAATCCGGCGAATATCCGTTATGCGACGGGCACCGACGTTATGGGGGTGTGGACCGCGACCACGCTGGCCCGCTGCTGCCTGATCGCGGCGGAAGGCGAGCCGATCCTGTTCGAGTACCGCACGTCGATGCATGTTTCGCAGAAGCTGGTGCGCGACGTCCGGCCGATGATTTCGTGGCAATATAGCGGGACGCTGGGGGCGGCGAAGGCGCGGTGCTGGGCGCAGGCGGTGAAAGACGCCATGGCCGAACTGGGCTGCGCCGGGGAACCGCTGGCCGTGGACAAGCTGGACGGGTTTGGGTTCCAGGCGCTGACCGAAGCCGGCATCCGCATTACCGATCCCAGCCCGGCCACGGTGGATGCGCGCGAGATCAAGACCCCGGAAGAAGTGGAGCTGATGATCCTGAACTGCGCCATCGCCGATGCGATGTTTGCGGATTTCGAGGCAGCCATTCGCCCCGGCGTTCGCGAATACGAACTGCTGGCCGTGCTAAGCGACAGCCTGCTGCGCAATCATGGGGAGTTCATCTTCACCCGCCTGGTTGCATCCGGTCCGAACACGAATCCGTGGATGTCGGAGGCGCACGACAAGCTGGTGCAGCCGGGTGACCTTGTTGGCATAGATACAGACGCGAACGGGTACGAGGGATATGTGCTGGACGTGTCGCGCACCTTCCTGTGCGGCGATGAAGGCACGGCGGGACAGAAAGAGGCATATCGGATCGCCTATGACTGCGTGAATGGCATGCGCGAGCTGATGAAGCCAGGGATGTCGTTCGAGCAGTTCTCGCATGCCGCGCCGAAGCTGCCGAACGCGTATGTGAATGGGCGTTATGGCACTATGGTGCATCAGGCAGGGCTGGAGGATGAAGGGCCGGGGATTCCGTATCCGCAGGACCTGCGGGAGGATTCGCCGGGCGATCGGGTGATCCGGGAGAATATGGTGTTCTGCCTGGAATGCTACGCCGGCAAGGATGGGGAAATGTACGGCGTGAAGCTGGAGGACCAGATATTGGTCACCAAGGAAGGTGCGATATCGTTGAATACGTATCCGTTTGAACGGAAGCTGCTGTAAGGCCAGGGGCTCTGCCCGTGTGCCGTCCTTTACCGAACGCAGGGCCGTGGCAAACGTGGGATCAAGGCTTACGGCGGACTCCGAGGCGGTTGTCCCGCCAAGGCCGGCCTGAAGCATAGCAAGCAGTTCGCCAATCAGCTCGATCCGCGGCGGCTCGCCATCGGTTTCGGGCGGCCAGATCAGCACCCGGTCGATCATCGCCCGGACGGCTTCGAGCACCGGCGGATCATTGCCGTCGGCCAGGGCAGCCTGCAGGCCGGCGATCTTCCGCCGGTAGGACGCGGCCATGTCCTGCGCGGCAGGGAGCGGCCGACTCGATTGCAGTGCCTCGTTGGACCGCAGCTGCTGCAACTGCGCCTCAAGTTCGGTGAGCTTGGCAACGATGCTCGGGCTGGCACGCCCGTCG
>DATDIC010000208.1:0-2429 GCA_036521275.1 Acetobacteraceae bacterium | reverse complement strand
AGTGGGCGGACGATCATCGAGCAAGTCAAATCACACTCGGGACGGCATGGTCCAGTCCGCCACGCCCGCGCCCCACCACCACCATGGATTGCGCCCTGCCCAAAGTGCTAAGCTTCGCCGCATGACCCTGCCGTTCACGCTGCCGGACTGGCTTCCCTGGTGGGTTCCGATTGTGCTGCTGGTGCCGGCGTTGCTCTATGCGCTGGCATTCCTGTTCATGCCGTTCAGCGTTATCGGCATAAAGAGCAGGCTGGAGGTGATCGAGGCGCGGTTGGACGAGATCCAGGGTGAAATCCGTCATCTGGCGCTGCGCCTGCCGGAGACTGGTCATGCCACCGACTACGAGGAGATCTACGCACCGGAACCGACAGTGCCACGCAGGCCGCAGCCGGAGATGACGCGGCCGCCGATCCCTCCCGCCTCGCACGAACTGGAGGACAAGGAGCCGCGCGAACTGCCGCGCGTGACCCGGCGTGACGACGATCGCAAACCCACCGGGGGACGCACCGAACCAAGGGTGGATTGGCCGCGATAAGCTGCGATCTGTCTCCGCTGTGGAACAGGCGGTGTTGCGTCTGCCTCAAGGTTCGGTTCTTCTCACCGAAGTCCCGGGCTCGGACCCGGGGAACCGACCCATTGGAGTCCAGGATGCGCATCAGCGTCGTCCAGATGAACCCAGGCGCCGACAAGGCGGAGAACATTGCCCAGGCACGTCGCCTGATCGGCGAAGCAGTGGAAGCCGATCGCCCCAACCTCGTCTCACTCCCCGAGGTATGGGACAGCCTCGGCGGCGACCGCACCGTGCGCAACGCCAATGCCGAAGCGTTGCCGGCGAAAGGCTCCAACGAACCTGGCGGCCCCGCCTACGAGTTCCTGCGCGAAACCGCGCGAGCCGCCCGCGTGCACGTGCATGGAGGCTCGATCATCGAGCAGGGTCCGGAGAAGCTGTTCAACACCACGGTGGTGTTCGATCCGGACGGCCAGGAGATCGCCCGCTACCGCAAGATGCACCTGTTCGACATCGTGGCCCCCGACGGCACCGGCTATCGTGAAAGCAACACCTACGGCGCCGGCGACGAAGTGGTGACGTATGAGGCGGACGGTACCAAAGTCGGCTGCGCCATCTGCTACGACCTGCGCTTCCCCGACCTGTTCTGGAAACTGCGGGAGCAGGGGGCCGAAGTGATCTTCCTGCCGTCCGCGTTCACCCTCGCCACGGGCAAGGACCACTGGGAGGTGATGATCCGCTCGCGCGCGATCGAGACGCAGTGCTGGTTCGCCGCGCCTGCTACGTGGGGCAAGCACCTGGAGGGCAGGGGCGAGCCGCGCTTCACCTACGGTCACTCGATGATCGTCGACCCATGGGGGCACAACGTCGCAAAAGTGTCCGACGGCACCGGCTGGGCCACCGCGCGGATCGACCACAAGGTTACCGCCCGCGTGCGTCGTGACATGCCGGTGCTTGAACACCGGAAGCGCGTTTGAACGATCTCGACCCCGCTCTGCAGGTTGTCCGCGCGCGGGGCTTCGTCGCGGGCCGCATCGCGTTCTGCGCCTCCGCGACTGTACTGGCGGCAGCGGCGCGCGAACGGCTGGTGGCGGTCTACGGAGACTGTCCGCTGGAGCAGGCTGCGGTGGTCGTCGCCCTCGGCGGCGACGGCTTCATGCTGGAGACCATCCACCGGGTGCTGACGCTGCGCATCCCGGTCTACGGCATGAACTGCGGCTCGGTCGGCTTCCTGATGAACACGTTCGGCGAGGACGATCTGCCAGGCCGCTTGGCGCGCGCGCAGGAGGCTGTGCTGTATCCGCTGCGCATGCATACGGTAAGCGCCGATGGCGGCGAGACGGAGGCCCTGGCGTTCAACGAAGTATCGCTGCTGCGTCAGTTGCGCCAGACCTCCAAGATTCGTGTCACGGTGGATGGACGCGTGCGGCTGGCGGAACTGATGTGCGACGGCATCCTGATCTCCACCCCGGCTGGATCGACCGCCTATAATCTTTCGGCGCATGGGACGATCGTGCCGCTGTCGGCGAATCTGTTGCCGCTCACACCGATCTCCGCCTTCCGCCCACGGCGTTGGCGCGGCGCGCTGCTGCCGAGTACTGCCAAGGTGCTGTTCGAGGTGTTGGAAGCCGACAAGCGCCCCACCGCCGCGGTGGCCGACTTCACCGAGGTGCGCGACGTGCTCTCGGTCGCGGTGAGCGAGCATCGCTCGATCAGCATTCCCCTGTTGTTCGATCCGGACCGCGTGCTGTCCGAGCGGATCATCGCCGAGCAGTTCACGGTGTGAGGGCTGATCGCCGCCGCCGCGGAAGGTCAGCAGCACTTACCTTTTGATCTGAATCAACTCCACGCCCATGTCGTATGGTGCAGACAGGACACTCATGCAGCATATCAAGGGCAATTCACCATGAGTGTGACCCAT
>DATDIC010000207.1:0-3699 GCA_036521275.1 Acetobacteraceae bacterium | reverse complement strand
GAGGCGGAGTTGCGGATGGATGACGCGGCATGGTCGGGCGCGATCCACGGCACAGGACGCGATCAGAAGAACAATTCCAGGGCGCGTGCGGATATCCGCTTCGGCCTCGTCGAACAGGGGCCCGGTACGCGGGTCGATGTCACGGTCGACTTCACGCTGGCGGGCACCCTGGCGCAGTTCAGCCGGGGCGCCATCGTGCAGGGCGTGGCGCAGCGGCTGACCGACGAGTTCGCGCGCAACCTGGCTGCGGCAATGCAGGCGCAGGCACCGCCCTTGGAGCCGGCGTCTTCAATGGAGCCGCCCGCACAAGGGGCGGCATCCGCAACAGTAAGCCCCGAGCCTGCGCGCAACATCGGCCCGGCGCCGGCAAGGGAAATCAGGCTGTTCAGCCTGCTTTGGTCAGTATTCGCAAGCTGGCTGCACCGCCAGTTCGGCAGGCTGTCGTGGCGGCGGGATGGTGCCGATCGATGACCACGGCCACACCGAGAAACAAAAAGCAATCCACAGGAGGGACTTCATGAGAAAGACCGTCTGGTCGACAGCTTGCCTGGCGATCGCCATGGCGATCGGTCCGGCTGTAACGCACGCTGCGACGACGAAGCCGGCGGCGCTGAAAATCGCGATCGTGACCTTCTTTTCCAGTTCGGGCGCCGTGGTCGGCGGCCCGACCGCCGATGCGGCGAAGCTGACCATCGACGAGATCAACCACGCCGGCGGCATCGACGGCGTGCCGATCCAGGTGCAGTACATCGACGAATCAGGCGGGCCGACCAAGAACGTCGCCGAGCTGCGCTCGGTGGCCGGCGATGTCGCCGCGGTGATCGGCTACGCGTCGAGCGCCGATTGCCTGGCCATCGCGCCGGTGGCGGAGCAGATGTCGGTGCTGACGATCCTTTCGGATTGCGACACCAACTCGCTGTTCGAAGGCCATTCTTACAAGTGGATCTTCCGCACGATTCCGCCGGCATCGTCCAACGCGGTGGCGATGGCGCTGTACATCGCCAAGATGTATCCGGCGATCAAGGACATTGCCGGGCTAAACCCCGACTACGCGTTCGGCCGCGACGAGTGGAAATACTTCACTCAGGCAATGCAGCGGCTGAACCCGCAGGTCAAGCTCGGCACGGCGCTGTTTCCCGCGCTGTTTTCCGGTGACTACACCAGCGAGCTGTCCCGCCTGTCGGGCGAGCGCCCGGGGCTGGTCTATTCCAGCCTGTGGGGCGGTGATGTGGTGGCGATGATCCAGCAGGGCGTTGCGCAGGGCGTGTTCAGCCAGGGATTGGTCGCGCTGGCGGCCGGAACGCAGGGCGATATTCAGGGCATGAACGCGCTGCCGGACGGCGTGGTGGTCGGTGCGGAGCACGGCTACCTGATGCATCCTGGCAAAATTGCCAATCCCGAGGTGGCGAAATTCGTCAGCGACTATCATCAGCGGTTCAATGCATATCCGGTCTCGCCCTATCCGTTCACGATCCAGCGGGCGCTATTGGCACTGCGCGACGGGTATCAGGCGGCGCTGAAAAAGAGCGGCGGTGCGTGGCCGGCCAACGCGGATGTCGCCCAGGCGCTGGTCGGCCTGACGGTGCCGACGATGCTTGGAGACATGAAGATCCAGGAGGATCATCAGGCGACCTACGGCGAACAGGTGGGTGTTTCGGTGCACACCAAGGCCTATCCATTCGCCGTATTGAACAAGATCATCACCTTTCCGGCCGACATGATCATGGCGCCGATGGGAGAGCGCGCCGAGGGCTGGATCGGCAAGCTGACGCCTGACGCGCTGGCGAAACTGCCGGCACCCCGCGAGTACACCCCGTAAGCGGAAGGAGCCGGCCGGCAGCCGGAATGTTCGGGCAGTTCGTTTCGGCGACGATCAACGGGGTGACCTCGGGTGCCACGCTGTTTCTCGTCGCCGTCGGGCTGAGCCTGATCTTCGGCGTGCTCAAGGTATTGAATGCGGCGCATGGCAGTTTCTATGCCATCGGCGCCTTCATGGCTGCCTGGGTCTGGGGGCTGATCGGCGCGATCGGCCTGCCGCACTATTTCATCTATCCCGGGCTGTTCCTGAGCGCGCTGGTGGTGGGCGTGCTGCTCGGGCCGCCGCTGGAGCGCCTGCTGCTGCGCTGGACCTTCGACATCGAGCCGGCCACGCGTCGGGAGAATATCCAACTGCTGGCGACGTTCGCGGCGTTCCTGATGCTTGAGGACGCGCAGAAGTTGGTGTTCGGCACCTCGCCCTATTACTCCGGCGGTGCTCTCGGGCTGCTGGGGGCGACGCGGATCGGCGGGCTTCTGCATACGAACTATCAGCTTCTGCTGGTGCCGCTCGCCGCACTTGTGCTGCTCGCGCTGCGTGTTTTTCTGCGGCACAGCCGGACCGGGCGCTGGATGATCGCCGTTGCCGCCGATGCGGAGATGGCATCGGCAATGGGGATACGGGTCGGACCGGTGCGCGTGCTCAGCTTTACCCTGGGTGCTGTGCTTGCCGCGCTTGGCGGCGCGCTGGCATCGCCGACCGTGGGCGTGAGCATCGGGATCGGCGCCGACATGTTGGTGCTGTCGTTCGCGGTGGTTGCCATTGCCGGCCTGGGGCAGATCGAAGGGGCGGTGGTAGCATCGATCATTATCGGGATCGCGCATTCCCTGGCGGTATTTTTCCTGCCGGTGCTCAGCACCGTGGCGCCGTTCCTGATCATGCTGCTGGTGCTGCTGGTCCGTCCGAGCGGCCTGTTCGGTCCCGTCCGCCAGCGGAGCATCTGACATGCGAGCGGGCCGCGCAGCGTCGCTTGCCGCTTTGCTCGCCTGCTATGCGATATTGCCGGTGATCCTGCCGCGCGACACGTTCCAGTTTACTATCGTTCTGTCCGCAGGGTTCGCCGGGCTGGCAGTTGCGCTGATGCTCGAAGCGGGACTGATCTCGTTCGGGCACGCCCTGTTTTATGGCATCGGCGGCTATACGGTGGCCGTTCTTTCGCCGTTCCTCGGGCGTTTCGGTATCGTCCTGTTGCTGGCCGGTGCCGGCGCCGGTGCGGTGACTGCGGTTCTGACTGGCCTGTTCGTCGTGCGCTACCGCGGCGTGTTCTTCGCCATGCTCAACCTGGCGATGGCCATGGTCGCATATTCCATCCTGCTCAAATCGTACAACCTGACCGGCGGTTCCGATGGGCTAGGGGTGGACGTGAGCGGGATCGTCGGCACGCAGCTTCGTCCACAAGCATTCGGACGCTGGCTATTCTATCTCAGCCTCGGCAGCGTGCTGCTGCTGGGGGCGGTTGTCAGACGCTATCTGGGCAGCCCTGCCGGCTGGGCATTGGGCGCTATCGAGGACCGCGAGATCCGGGTCGAATATCTCGGCATCTCCGCCAACCGGGTATTGTTGCAAGCGTACACATTATCGGGCTTCCTGGCCGGATTCGGCGGCGCGATCTCGGCGACCGCGGTCGGGCATGTCGCACCGGATGCCGTGTACTGGACGACATCGACGGAATTCGTGGTGATCGCGGTGCTTGGCGGCCGCGGCGTGCTGGGGCCGTTCCTGGGGGCGGCTCTGTATGAGCTGCTCAGCATCTCGGCGGCACAATATCTAAGCAATAGCTGGGAGATTCTGCTGGGCGCGGTCATCCTGCTGGTGATCCGGTTTGCTCGCGGCGGTCTTGCCGGATTGGTCGAGACATGCGCGGCGACGCTGTGGCCCGAGCG
>DATDIC010000206.1:0-10561 GCA_036521275.1 Acetobacteraceae bacterium | reverse complement strand
CCCGGTTTATCACGAGACCCGCGCGCTGATGCGCGAGAACGGGCTGGTCACGGTGTGCGAGGAAGCCGCCTGCCCGAATATCGGCGAGTGCTGGAGCCAGCGGCACGCCACCATGATGATCATGGGCGATGTCTGCACGCGCGCCTGCGGCTTCTGCAACGTGCGCACCGGCCTGCCGGACCGGCTGGCCGCCGATGAGCCTGCCCGCGTTGCTGATGCCGTGGCGAAGCTGGGGCTGAAGCACGTTGTGATCACCTCGGTGGATCGCGACGATCTGGCGGATGGCGGGGCGGCGCATTTCGCCGCGGTGATCCGCGCCATCCGGGCGGCTGCACCCGCCACCACGATCGAGGTGCTGACCCCCGACTTCCTGCGCAAACCCGGCGCGGCCGAGATCGTGGCGGAAGCGCGGCCCGACGTCTTCAACCACAATCTGGAGACGGTGCCGCGGCTGTATCCCACCATCCGCCCGGGCGCGCGCTACTACCAGTCGCTGCGGCTGCTGGACCATATGAAGATGCTGGACCCGACCATTTTCACCAAGTCGGGCATGATGGTCGGGCTGGGCGAGCAGCGGGCGGAGATTCTCCAGGTCATGGATGATTTGCGGATCGCCGATGTCGATTTCCTGACTATCGGCCAATATCTGCAGCCGACGGTGAAGCACGCGGCGGTGGCGCGGTTCGTCACGCCGGAGGAATTCGCCGAGTACGCGGCGCTGGCCCGGGCGAAGGGGTTCCTGCTGGTCTCCGCCACGCCGCTGACCCGCAGCTCCTACCACGCCGACGCGGACTTTGCGGCGTTGCAGGCGGCCCGGACGCGGAAGCTGGCCGTCGGGGCGGGCGCTTCGTAGATGCCGACACATGCCGAGCGCCAGCTTGTGCCGTACCGGCCCGAGCAGCTTTTCGAGCTGGTCGCCGACGTGGCGCGCTATCCGGAGTTCCTGCCCTGGTGCGTCGGTGCCCGTGTGCGCAGCCGGTCCGCGACGGAGCTGGTCGCCGACCTGACGATCGGCTTCGGGCCATTTCGCGAAAGTTTCACCAGCCGGGTGACACTCGATCGCCCGCACCGCGTCAAGGTGCGATACGAGAACGGGCCGTTCAGGTATTTGAACAACCAGTGGGACTTCATCCCGCATCCCGGCGGCACGGAAGTGGCGTTTTTCGTGGATTTCGAATTCCGCAGCAGGTTGTTGCAAGCCGCCATCGGGGTGGTGTTCAACGAGGCGGTCCGGCGGATGGTGAACGCTTTCCGCCGCCGGGCGCAGCAGATCTATGGCCCACCCGTCCCGGCCGGCGCACCGGTGCAGCGCCCGGCCGCGCCGGCGGAGGGCTGACAGAACGACCAGCGCCTGCTTTGCTGGGACAAACAAGCCAGCCGGTGAGGATCTGATGACCTATGCCCCTGTCCGCCCGGACGCGCTTCTGCCGTCGGTGCGGGTGAACCTTTATTCGGACACCCAGACGCGGCCTTCAGCCGCCATGAAACAGGCGATGATGGCGGCCGAGCTCGGTGATGAGCAGCACGGCGACGACCCGACCGTGCACGCGCTGTGCGACCGCATGGCGGCGCTGCTCGGCAAGGAAGCGGCGATGTTCCTGCCCTCTGGCACCATGTGCAACGAGGTCGCCCTCCTGACGCACTGCCGGCCGGGCGACGAGGTGATTGCGCATGAAACCGCCCATATCATTGCCGCGGAGGGGGGTGCGCCGGGGGCGCTGACCGGTGTGTCCGTGCTCGGGCTGAAGGGTGCCGGAGGGCAGTTCGACGTGACCACGCTGCGCGGCGCGTTCCGCGACCGTCGGCGGAACTCGCCGCCGCAGACCCTGTTGGAGGTGGAACAGACCGCCAACCTGGGCGGCGGCACGGTGTGGCCGATAGACAAGCTGAACGCAGTGCTGGATGCCGCGCACGAGCACGGCATGGCCACGCACATGGATGGTGCCCGGCTGATGAACGCGGTGGTTGCCGCGGGCATTCCGGCGGCCGAGATGGCGGCCGGGTGCGATTCGGTGTGGCTCGATTTCACCAAGGGGCTGGGCGCGCCGCTGGGCGCGGTGCTATGCGGCTCTGCCGCATTCATCGACGCGGCGTGGCTGTGGAAGCAGCGGGTCGGCGGATCGCTGCGGCAGGCCGGCATCTGCGCCGCGGCGTGCATTTATGCGCTGGACCACAATATCGACCGGCTGGCGGAGGATCATGCCAATGCCAGGACGCTGGCGCGCGGACTGGCGCAGATCCCCGGTATAGCGGTGGAGCCGCCGGATACCAATCTGGTGTTTTTCGATACCACCGGAACCGGCCTGACCGCTGATGAGCTCGCCGGCCGCATTCGCCGCCAGGGCGTGCAGATTTCCACCATGGGCCGGTATCGGGCGCGTGCTTGCACACACCTGGACGTTGACGCAGAGGGGGTGGAGATCGCGATCCAGATGATCGCGCAGGCGGTGGCGGAGCGGAGTTAGTTAGGGCGAGCGTGATTCACCGTTGTCGGGGTCGAGAGCGATAAGAACCGGGGCTCACCACGGAGACGCGGAGACGGGGAAATTTAAGCGGTCGGGACAAGCCCGGCCATGACAGGTACGCAACGGTCGGCCGGGGACAGCCTGGCGTCAGGCACGGGTGGGGCGGGCGCGGGAGAGCAGATCCCGAAGGAACGTCATCCTCGATTCCGCGCCGGCAACGATGTAGCTCTGGTCGGAGCCGGAGCCGAGATAGCGGGCGCCCATCGCCAGATAGCGCGTCATGTCCTTTTCGTCGTTGATGCCGCCCATGCCCATTGTCTTGCCGTGCTTGCGGCAGGCGGCGCCGACCTTCTCGTAAGCGTCGACCACCCTGGGATGGGTCACCTGGCCGGAGATGCCCATCTCCGCCGTCAGATCGAATGTGCCGATCAGCAGCACATCCACCCCATCGACCGCCGCGATCGCATCCGCATTTTCGATGGCCTGCGGACTTTCCAGCATCACGATGGTGAGGATTTCCTGGTTGATGGCGGCCTGCGCCTCGGCGACGTGAGGCGGGCGGAAACGGTATACGGGAGGCGGTCCGCCCCAGCTACGTTTACCCTGCGGCGGGTAGTGGAAGGCGGCGGCAGCGGCACGCGCCTGCTCGGCGGTATCGACGTGCGGCATGGTAATGCCGAGGGCACCGTTGTCGAGCAGCCGCGTCGCCTCGTCGATGGCGCCGGCGCAGACGCGCACGACAGGCGTGATGCCCGCCGGCAGTGCAGCCATGCAGAGCTGGGTGGCTTCCTGCAGCGAGAAGGCGCCGTGCTCCATGTCGATGAACAGGATGTCGTGGCCGGTCGCGGCGGCGATCAGCGGCGCCGCCACGGTCCGCAGATGATGTACGCCGAAACTGATCACGACGTCGCCGGCCAGAAGCTTGCGGCGGGCATGGTTGTGGAAAAGTTGCACGGCGTTCCTCCAGATTTGCGTGGCCGCAGCGTTCGCCGCATCGGCGCGCGGGTCAAGGTCAGCCCAGCCAGAATGCGCCGATCAGCAGGGTGAGCACGGTCACCGGAGCGCCAAGCCGGAAATAATCCCAGAAAGTGATCGTGACGCCCCGTTGCGCGGATTTCTCGGCGACGATCAGATTGGCGACAGAGCCCAGCAGCGTGAAGTTGCCAGCCAGGGTCGATGCCATCGCAATCACTTTCCAGGCCTTGCGCGGGTCCGACAACGCGGCGACGAACGGCTTTAGCACCAGCACCGCCGGCACGTTGCTGACCAGGTTCGACAGCACCGCCGTAATGCCGGTCAGCGGGAAGGTGCGATCCAGATGCAGGCGGCCGGCCTGGGCGATGATATCGCCGGTGAGCAGTTGCTGCTCGGCCGCGGCAACGATGACGAACAGGCCGGCAAACATCAGCAGCAACGACCAGTCGATCTCGGCATAGATGCGGGCGCTGCGGAGCCGGCGCGTAAGCAGAAGCAGCGCGCCAATGAGGATGGCCGCCTCGGCGGGTGGCACACCGATAAAGAACAGAATGATCACCGCGACTGTCGCGATCAATGAGCGTGCCGCCAGCACAGGGTGGGCGTGCACCAATTGGCGTGCCGGTGCCGGCATGGCGCCATCGCGGAATTCCCACCAGTGCAGCAGGACTGCCAAACCCAGCAGGACGATCAATCCAACGGCGGCGATGGGGCCGAGAGAGGCGGCGAAATCGGCATAGGATATGCCGGAGGACGTGCCGATCAGCATGTTTTGCGGATTGCCGGTGATCGTCGCCGTGGAGCCGATATTCGATGCCATGGCCACGGCCAGCAGGTACGGCATCGGGCGGCGGCGCAGCGCCTGGGCCAAATCGACGACCAGCGGCGCCAGCACCAGGCAGATCGCGTCGTTGACCAGGAAGGCCGATGCAATGCCGGACACCAGGATGACCGCGCCCAGTAACAGCACAGGACGCCGCGCATGTCCGGCGACCCACCTGGTTGCGATTGCAAATACCCCGGACAGGCGCAGATTTGCCACCACCAGCATCATGCCGAGCAGCAGGCTCAGCGTACCAAGGTCAATTGCCTTGTAGGCATCCGGCAACGAGATCGCACCGGATGCCAGCATCAACGCGCCGCCGACCAACGCGATTCCGGCACGGTCGATCGAAAGGCCAGGAACCCGGCCGATGGCCAGGGCGAGATAGCTGGCGACGAAGATGGCTCCAGCGGCTATCTGATGCAGCGGCGCATCCAGTCGCGGCAGCGTGCGAGGGACCAGGGCAGCGCAAATGGTCAGCGCCACCAGGGCACCGATGATACCGACGCTGGTCCACGCAGCGATCCGGATGGAGCCGCGGCGGCCGGGCATTCAGGCGTTCGGCCAGAGGCCCGGAGTGGCGACCTCGATCGAATTGCCGTCCGGGTCGCGGAAATACAGGCTGGTGCCGCCGCGTGCCCAATGCACGGTGCTTTCGATGACGACGCCGTGGTCGTTCAGGTGCTGTTCCCATACCGCCAGTTCACCGAACGGGATGGCGAAGCAGAGATGCAGCGGCCCGTCCCCGTGATGCGGTGGAATGAAGCTGCCGCCGGGCGCCGGGGCGGGCGCATCGGTGCTGCCGCGGTGGAACAGCAGCAGCACCTGAGATCCGGGCACATCGAGGGCGCACATCCGGCCGTCTTGCATGAAGCTCTCGAAGCCGAACAGGCGGCGGTAGAACGCTGCGGCACGGTCAAGATGATCCACGTAGAGCGACGTCTCCAGAACGCCACTCACGCGCGGAAGGGAGTCTGCCATGCGATGGCTCCTGTGCCGGTCAGACCGGCACAAAAGCGCCACGCGGTGTTATCGGCGATTCAAGAACGCGTCAGCTATTCGGGCCACGCTCCATGGACACAGGCTGCCAGCGGCGCAGGTTGCTGCGCGCCAGCACGGACGGGTTGACGCAGCTCATTGGCCAGCGGCCGGACAGTGCCAGCGCCAGCTCACGCCCCGCGTGCCGCTTGCGCGCCGAATCGAACCGGGCAGAGGCGGATGCGTTGTGCGGCGACAGCGTGACATTGTGCATCTTGAGCAGCGGATTGTTGTTGCCCGGCGGCTCCGTCTCGAGGACATCGAGCGCCGCGTGGGCGATCCAGCCCTCCTCCATGGCCTTGATCAGCCCGGCTTCCTGCACGGTGGGACCACGGCCGGTGTTGACGAACACCGCGGTCTTTTTCATCTGCTTGAAATGCTCCTCGCGGAACATGCCCTCGGCCTCCGGCGTGGCCGGCGCGTGCATGGACACAAAATCGGATTCACGCAGCACTTCCTCCAGCGTGGAGGGCAGCACCCCGTGCTCCACCATGACTAGTTCTTCGATATACGGATCATATGCCATCAGCCGCAGCCCGAACGGCTTGGCACGGCGGGCGACGGCACGCGCGACATGGCCGAATGCAACGAAACCGAGCGTCAGACCCATCAGGCGGGGGATCTTCAGCAGGGCGGGACGGCCTTCGGTCCAGCGGCCTTCGCGTACCAGCCGGTCCTGCTCGATGATATGGCGATGCCCCGCCAGCAATAACGCCATGGCGTGGTCGGCCACTTCCTCGATGAACGTGTCCGGACAGTTGGTGACCGGAATGCCGCGCGCGGTTGCGGCGACCACGTCGACGCTGTCGACGCCCACCGAGCCGAGCGAGATGATCCGGCATTTTTCCAGCCCGTCGATCACCTTCTTGGTGAAGCGCATGCCCTTTGCGTACACGGCGTCGGCGTCGCGGGCGAAGGCGATGAACCCGTCTTCGTTGGCCGGGCCTTCGACGATCTCGGCATCGATGCCACGCAGCCCGTCCATCTCATGATCGTAGCCGCCGCCGGCAACCGTGAAGCTGGCGCCGGCGGGGGTTGCTATCTTGAATTTTGCCATCCTGATTTCTCTCCTTGTCTCAGTGGGTCAGCCCTTCGGCGGGCGTGCGCGCACCGCTTTTTCGTTCACCTCGATGCCCCAGCCGGGCTTCATCGGCAGCACCAGTTCGCCGTTTTCGATCACCGGCGCGGAATCGTAGAACTCGTCGCGCCACGGCGCGCTGTCGATGTCGATCTCCATGATGCGGAAGTTCGGTACCGTGGCGCTGAAATGCGCGCTGATCGCGCTGCAAAGATGGCCGTAGAAATTATGCGGCGCGACGTTGGTTTCATACACATCCGCCATGGCCGCGATCTTCAGCGATTCCGCCAGCCCGTTCCACACCACGTCGATGATGGCGACATCCTGCGCGTAGTTCTCGAAATACGGCTTGAAGTCGCGCCGTCCGTGCAAGGTCTCGCACGAGGCGATGGGGCATGGCGCGTCGCGGCGGATCAGCGCCAGTGACGGTGCGTCGTGCGTGTCCACCTCCAGCCAGGTGAGCTTCACCGGGGCAACCGCATCGGCGAGACGGCGAAAGCCTTCGGTCTTGAAGTGGAAGTTGATGTCGAGCATCAGCCCCATCTCAGGGCCGATCGCCTGGCGGATCGCGGTGAGCTGCCTGGTTGCGGCGTCGCACACGCGGTTGTCCCAGTTCAGCTCCGGCCAGCCAGCGGTGCGTCCGAACCCGGCACCGAAGCTCGACAGCGTCTTGCCGTCTGACAGCATGATGTTGGTCTTCAGCGCCTTGAAGCCACGGCCTTTGACCTCCTCCGCGTGGTGCGCCACGTCGTCGTAGTTGTGCAGTGGCGGCACGCCCATCAGCGCCGCGCTGCGCACGCGATAGGTGCCGAAATGCGACCAATAGACCGGGATGCGCTCGCGGATCGGGCCGCCGAACAGGGCGCAGACGGGCACGCCATAAGCCTTGCCGGTGATGTCCAGTAGCGCATTCTCGATCGCCGCGATCGCCTGCTGATTGATCCCGCCGCGCGACTGGCGCGTGAGCACATGCAGATGTGCGGTGACCTGCTCGAAGCGCCTCGGATCACGACCGATCAGCAACGGCGCCAAGCTGTTGATCACGTCAGCCAGGCCGGTACTGCCGAAGCTCTCGTTGAACTCGGACCAGCCGGTGATGCCGTCGCTCGTGGTGATCTTCAGGTACGAGAACATCCGCCAGCCGGCATCGGCCCGCAACGTCTCCAGGCGTTCGATCTTCATAGTTCCTCCGTAGGCTCGGCGGCCGGCGGGCGCCGCTATTCCTTTACCGCGCCGGTCAGGCTGGAGACGTAATACTCGACGAAGATCGAGTAGAACAGAGCCACGGGGATGGAACCCAACAGTGCACCGGCCATCAGCGAACCCCACTGATAGACGTCACCAGTAACCAGTTCGGTGAGGATGGCGACCGGCACGGTCTTCATGTTGGTCGATTGGATGAAGGCCAGCGCGTAGATGAACTCGTTCCAGGACAGGGTGAACGCGAAGATGCCGGCGGAGATCAGTCCGGGGATTGCCAGCGGTAGGGTAATTCGACGCAGGATCTGCAGACGGGATGCGCCGTCGATCAGGGCGCATTCCTCCAGTTCATAAGGGATCGACTTGAAGTAGCCGATCAGCAGCCATGTGCAGAACGGGATCAGGAACGACGGATAAGTGAGCACCAGCGCGACCGGGTTGTCGAACAGGCCGAACTGGAACACCAGCGTTGCCAGCGGGATGAACAGAATGGTGGGCGGCACCAGGTAGGCAAGATAGATCGCCAGCCCGACATGTTGCGAGCCGCGGAAGCGCAGCCGCTCGATCGCGTAGGCGGCGAGCACGCTGGCAAAAACGGATAGAACGGTCGCTGCCACCGCGACGCCCATGGTGACCATCAGCCAGTGCGGATAGGCGGTGTCGAACAGCAGCTTCTTGATGTTGGCGAGCGTCGGCGAGTGAATCCAGAACGGGTTGTACTTCTTGTAGTCGTACATCTCGTAGTCTGGTTTGAACGCGGTGATCGTCATCCAGTAGAACGGAAACAACAGGACGATCGCGAAGCAGGCGAGCGGCAGGTAGATGGTGACCATCCGCCGCGCACCGGACTCCCATGACAGGCGCTCGGGGACGTCGGTGGTCCGCTCGGGGATCGCGCCGGGATCGGCGGTCGCGTCACTCATTGGCTTCGCCCTGCATCCATTTGCGTCGGCCAAGACCGAAGAAGCTCACCAAGGTCGCGACGACCAGGAACGGGATCATGGAAACGGCGATGGCCGCACCTTCCCCAAGCTGCGAGCCGGGGATGGCGCGCTGGAATGCCAACGTCGCCATCAGGTGTGTGGTGTTGAACGGGCCGCCACGGGTGATCGCGTACACCAACTGAAAATCAGAAAAGGTGAACAGGATCGACAGGGTCAGCACCACCGCCAGGATCGGCATGAGCAGCGGGACCGTGATGCGGCGGAACCGCTGCCAGCCGGAAGCGCCGTCCAGCAGCGCGGCTTCGTACAGCGACGGCGAGATGGTCTGCAGGCCGGCCAGCAGGGTGATGGCGACGAACGGGATGCCGCGCCAGACATTGGCGACGACCAGCGACCAGCGCGCATGCCAGGGGGTGCCGAGGAAGTCGATATAGTTGCTGCGCAGATGCAGCACATTCACCACGACGTAGGAGATGATGGAGAATTGCGGATCGTAGATCCACCACCAGGCAATCGCCGATAGCACGGTCGGCACGATCCAGGGCAGCAGCAGGATTGCGCGGATAAAGGCCTTGAACGGCAGATGGTGGTTCAGCAGCAATGCCAGCCACAGGCCGAGCGCGAATTTGCCGATGGTTGCGGCACCGGTGTAAAAGATCGTGTTGGTGACCGACAGCCAGAACACGGGATCGTTAGCCAATGAGATGAAGTTGTCGAGGCCGATCCATTGTCCCGGCTGACCGATCGTCGTGTCGGTGAACGCGAGCCAGACGCCAAGTCCGAGCGGGTAGGTCAGGAACACCAGCAGCAGGCCGGCGGCCGGCAGCATACAGAGCGTCACCAGGAACGGCTTCCAGTCGAACAGCCGTGTCACCCAGCCGTCTTCGCGGGGCCGGAAGGTGGTCAGGGCAGGTTGAACTGTGGCGTCCATAGCTGTGGTGCCTTGTTGGCGGGGCCACCGTGGCGGCCCCGCCGGTTGCTTGCGTCAGACTTTGCCGTAGTAGCGTTCCGCCTGTCTGGCGGCGGATTTGGCGGCAGCTTCCGGCGTGGAATTGCCGGTCGCGACCGCGGCGAACATATCGACCACCGTATAATTGGCAACGACGGCAGAGGCGGCGGCGGAAACCGGCCCCGCATAGCCGTCGTAGTAGATCGTGTCCATAGCATTGGCGTATGGCGCGAGCTTCGGGTCCTCGGTCCAGAACTTCATCTTGGCGTAAGATTTCAGCGGCTCCGACCAGTAGCCGAGACAGTTGGCCAGCCAGGGACCGTATTGCGGCGCCTCCATCATGAAGCGCACGTATTCCTTGGCGGCATTGGGGTATTTGCTGTGCTTGAACAGCATGGCCTGCATCGGACCGGCGGTCATCGGGCTGCGCTTGGCCAATCCCTGCGGCACCGCCTGGTGCATCGTGTCCTTCGCCATCGCCTGCAGGCTGGGATCGGGCGAGTTCTTCAGGACGTAATAGATCGAGACGCCATTGAAGGTCAGGCCGATCTGCCCAGCGGCATAGGCTTTATTGTTGCCCGAATCGTTCCATGCGATAGTACCCGGAATCATCGTCTTGTAGAGCTCGGTGATGTATTTCAACGCATCGATGGTTTCCTTCGAGTCCAGTGCAATCCGGCCGGTCTCGTCCACCACCTTGGCGTTGTGCGACCACAGTGCCCACTCGCAGAACCCATTGGCGTCGCCGACCGCGTGACCGAGCGAAAAGCCACACGGATGGCCGGCCTGCTTCAGCTTCTGGCACAGCACCAGGAAGTCATCGAGCTTGTCAGGGATGCGGTCGTAACCGGCATCCTTCACCCAGGATTGGCGATAGACGGTCGGCCCGGTGCCGCCGCCAATCGGAAGACTATGCCACTCATCGGTTTTCCAGCGCGTGCCGTAAAGTTTGGCGATATCGAACCAGCCACCATACTTCTTGCCCAAGTAGTCCGCCAGGTCGTTCATGCTGACGAGCTTGGTTTCGTACAGAAAAGGATCAATCGCCCAGCCGAACACCATATCGGAGCCGCCCCCGGTATTGGCGAT
>DATDIC010000205.1:0-5078 GCA_036521275.1 Acetobacteraceae bacterium | reverse complement strand
GTGGCAGAATGGTGTCAAGCGATAACCTGTGCTTGTTACGGTGATGCGTCAGATAGCGCTAGCGCACGACGTGATAACTCCCGGTACAGATCCGCATAATGCCGGGCCGGCCGATCCCAGCTCACGTCAGCGTTCATCGCGTTGCGCTGAAGCCGTCCCCACGTGGCCTGATCAATCCAAAGCCGGGCGGCGCGTGCCAGTGCCGCCGACAGCGCGTCGGACGTAACCGGCGCGAACTGGATGCCCGTTGCCACGGCGGCGGCCAGGGCCATTTCGTTGGCATCTATCACCGTGTCGGCCAGGCCGCCGACTCGCGCGACCAGCGGCAGCGCCCCGTAGCGCAAAGCGCAAAGCTGGGTCAGCCCGCATGGTTCGAAGCGCGACGGCACGGCGATGACATCCGCCCCACCCTGGATCAGATGGGCCAAGGCCTCGTCGTAACCGATGCGCACACCGAAGCGTCCGCGATGCGTCGCCGCGGCGGCGGTGAAGGCGGATTCCAGCGAGCTGTCGCCGGTACCGAGCAGTGCAAGCTGGAAGGGTGGTTGCGAAAGGGTCGGGATCGCGTCGGACAGCAGATCCATGCCCTTCTGCCATGTCAGCCGGCTGATCACACCAACCAGCAGCGCGGTCGGATCGGCGTGCAGACCGAATCTATCCTGAACGGCCGATTTGTTGATGGCACGAGCGGCGCGGTTTGTGCTGTCGTATCGCTTTACAAGATGCGGGTCGGTCGCCGGATCCCATATTCCTGTGTCTATGCCGTTGAGAATGCCACGGACGTGCGCACCGCGTGCACGCAGCAGGCCACCCAAGCCCATACCGCCAGGATCTGTGCGGATTTCATCGGCATAAGTCGGCGAGACGGTGGTAACTTGATCCGCAAGGCGCAGGCCGGTCTTGAGAAACCCGATGGAACCATAATACTCGACACCATCGATCGACCACGCGTCCGGCGGCAGCCGCAATGCGCCGAGCAGGTACGCGGGAAATTGTCCCTGGAAAGCGAGATTGTGGACCGTCATCACCGTACCTGGCCGGCGCGTCGATCCGTAATGCAGATAGGCTGGTGCCAGGCCGGCCTGCCAGTCATGCGCATGCACCACGTCCGGCACAAACCCGGGGACGGCGCCACGCGCGATCTCCGCGGCGACCCATCCCAGCGCCGCAAAGCGGTGTGCGTCGTCCGCGTGCCCGTACAGGCCGCCCGGGCGCGCATAAAGATGTGCTGCGTCGATCACCAGAATGCGGAGACCAGCCGCGCTTCCTGCCAGCAGCCGCGCTGGACCGCCGAACAGGTCATCAAAATCGAGCATCGCCTCTACGGTGCGCAGTGATTGCAGCACCGGCGGATATCCCGGCACCAGCGAGCGCACCTCGATGCCTTGCTCTGCGAGCGCACCCGGGAGCGCGCCGGTCACGTCGGCCAATCCCCCGGTCTTCACCAGCGGATAGAGTTCCGCCGCGACCGAAAGTGCCTTCATACCCGGATTACAGTAAGTCGATCATCGATTGGGTGATCAGGCAGATGCCATTACCGGTGCGACGAAACCGCTGTGCGTCCAGCACCGGGTCTTCGCCGACCACCAGCCGTTCTGGAATGCGCACGCCGCGATCGATCACGACGTTGGTCAGCCGCGCGTGCTCGCCGATTTCCACACTGGGCATCACCACTGCGCCTTCCACGACGGCATAGGAATGGACATGCACGCTGGTGAACAACAAGGAGCGCCGCAGCCTGGCACCGGAGACGATGCAACCGCCGGACACGAGAGAGCTGATCGCCATGCCGCGCCGGCCATCCTGATCGTGCACGAACTTGGCCGGGGGCGTGATCGGCGCATAGGTCCAGATCGGCCACTCGGTGTCGTACAGATCAAGTGCGGGAACCACGTCGGTGAGGTCGATATTGGCGCTCCAGTAGGCATCGACGGTGCCGACGTCGCGCCAGTAGGCTTCCTTTTCCTGGCCCGAGCGGACGCAGGAATCGGCGAAATGGTGAGCGATGGCGGTGCCGTGCTTCACCAGGTAGGGGATGATGTCCTTGCCGAAGTCGCGCGAGGAGTTCGGATCACCGGCATCGCGGCGCAACTGGTCCATCAGGAAGCGCGTTTCGAACACATAGATCCCCATGCTTGCCAGCGCCATGTCGGGCTTGTTTGGCATTGCCGGGGGGTCTTTCGGCTTCTCCAGAAAATCGATGATGCGGTCGTTCTCGTCGATATGCATGACGCCGAATCCGGATGCCTCCGCGCGCGGCACTTCCAGGCAGCCGACGGTGACGTCTGCCTTGTTTTCGACGTGCATGCGCAGCATCGGCTCGTAATCCATCTTGTAGATGTGATCGCCGGCAAGGATGACGAGGTGGTCGGGCCCGTGGCTGTCGATGATGTCGATGTTCTGGTACACGGCATCAGCGGTGCCGGCGTACCACTGAGAGTCGGCCATGCGCTGACTCGCCGGCAGGATATCGAAGCTTTCGTTACGTTCGGGACGAAAGAAGTTCCA
This sequence comes from Acetobacteraceae bacterium, assembly GCA_036521275.1. Taxonomy (GTDB): domain Bacteria; phylum Pseudomonadota; class Alphaproteobacteria; order Acetobacterales; family Acetobacteraceae; genus DATDIC01. The sequence continues at coordinate 2,570 of DATDIC010000205.1, read as the reverse complement.
TCCGTGCTGCATGTGCCGGATCAGGCTGTGGGCCTTGTACTGCGTGGCGACGCCGATGCGGCGGATGCCGGAGTTCAGTGCATTGGACAAGGCGAAGTCGATGATCCTGGTCTTGCCGCCGAAGAACACGGCCGGCTTGGCCCGCTTGTCGGTCAGTTCCATGAGCCGGCTGCCACGCCCGCCGGCAAGCACGTACGCCATGGAGGAGCGGGCCAGCGGCGAGTGGTTCAGTCGTGCGGGCATCGGCCGGTTCCTTCTGGTTTCGGCAGCATCTTGTGGTCCGGTTCTATGCTGCCGCGGCGGTGATTTTGGCGTGCTGCGGCCGGCCGATCATCAGCAGGATCACGCTACCGAGCAACGCAAATCCGACGATCGGCAGCATGGTCAGCGGGTAGCTGTGCGTTGCCTGGTTGATGTTGCCCATCATGATCTGACAAAAGAAGCCGCAGCCGGTACCGATCGCGTTGATCATGGCAATGCCGGCTGCGGCGCTGGGGGCAGACAGCCAATCCGCCGCCAACGCCCAGAACGGACCGCGGGTGATCGAGGTGGCAACCACGGAAATGCAAAGCAGCGTGATCGTTGCCGCCAGCCCGGGGAACGGGATCAGCAGCAACAACGCGATCCCGCTCAAGGCGAGCGGAAACAGCGTGTGCCAGAATCGCTCATTGCGGCGGTCCGACAGGTGGCCCCACCAGACCATCGCGGCGGCGGACAGCAGATATGGAAGCGCATTCAGCCATCCGACCGTCATGGTCGAAATGCCGAACGACTTGATGAATTGTGGCTGCCACAGGCCGAGGCCAGAGCTTGCTGTTGCGCCGCCGGCATAGACCAGCGCCATCGCCAATACATATCGGTTGCGGATCACGGACAGGACGGGCACGTGCTGGACCGGCTTGCGCTGGCGCTTTTCTGCCTCCAGCCGGGCGGTCAGCCAGTTGCGCTGTTCCGTGGTCAGCCACCTGGCGTCCGCGGGCCGATCGTTCAGCCAGAACAGCGCCACAATGCCGAGCAGCACGGCCGGAGCAGCTTCAAGGATGAACAGCCATTGCCAGCCGCTCAGCCCGCTATGCCCGTTGAGTTGCAGCAGCGCGGCGGAAATCGGCGAGCCGATGAAGCCGGATACCGGAATTGCCACCATGAAGATGCCGACTATGCGGGCCCGCTGTTCAGCCGGGAACCAATAGGTGAGATAGAGGATCACGCCGGGGAAGAAGCCGGCTTCCGCCGCCCCCAGCAGAAAGCGGATGATGACGAACGAGGTTGGGCCGGCCGAGGCGGCCATGAAGCCGGATACGACGCCCCAAGTGATCATGATGCGCGCGATCCAGCGGCGCGCGCCGAACCGTTCGAGCGCGAGATTGCTCGGTACCTCGAAAATGCAGTAGGAAACGAAAAAGATGCCGCCTCCGAGGCCGAACACGCTGGGAGAGAGGCCGATTTGCTGGTTCATCTGCAACGCGGCGAATCCGGTGTTGGTGCGGTCGATGTAGCAGATCAGATAGGCCAGCATGAGAAACGGCAGCACGCGCAGGCTGACGCGTCGCAGCGTTGCCCGCTCCAGGGGATCCTGTACTGTGTTCGGGTCGGCCATTGCATTCTCCGGCGTCGATCGTGAAAGCCTAGCACCCAGGGTCGCGTAACGAACAGCACCGTTGGCCGACCGCCGCCGTCCGGGACCGGCTTCGGCTCCCTTGCCGAACGCAAAGCCGCATGGGAAATAGCCACATGCAGCAAACTGTCGTCGCGGTGATGATGGGCGTGTCGGGCAGCGGCAAGACCACGATTGCCCGCGGGGTCGGTGATCGCCTGGGTTGGGAGCTGTTGGAGGGTGACACGTTTCACCCGCCTGCAAACATCGAGAAAATGAGCCGCGGCATTCCGTTGGATGATGCCGACCGGCTGCCCTGGCTGCAGGCCATCGCCGGGGAGATCGACAAATACCGAGCGGCCGGCCGCTCGGCCGTGGTCGCCTGCTCGGCGCTGAAGCGCAGCTATCGCGACATCCTGATCGGCACCCGGCCGAATGTGGTGCTGGTGTATCTGCAAGGGTCATCGGAGCTGATCGGGCAACGCATGGCCGCGCGCCACGGCCATTTCATGCCGCCGGCGCTGCTGGAGAGCCAGTTTGCCACGTTGGAGGAGCCCGGGCCGGACGAACACCCGATCGTGGTGAGCGTGGAGCCGCCGCCGGAGGCGATCGTCGATGCGGTGATCACCGCGATGCAGCAAAGAGGACTGATATCATGAGTGAGCGGTTCGCCCGTTACCCGAGCCTGCAAGACCGCGTGGTTCTGGTTACTGGTGGCGGCAGCGGGATTGGAGCGGCGGAAGTGTCGCACTTCGCTGCGCAAGGCGCGCATGTCGCGTTCGTCGATATTGCCGACGAACCGTCGCGCGCGCTGGCCGCCCGACTGAAAGATGAAGGCCATGCGGAGCCGTTCTTTCAGCATTGCGACCTGAAGGACATCGACGCGCTGCGCGCCGCGATTGCAGAGATCGGGCGCAAGCTGGGTCCGATCACGGTGCTGGTGAACAATGCCGCGCACGACCAGCGGCACAAATGG
>DATDIC010000204.1:0-5903 GCA_036521275.1 Acetobacteraceae bacterium | reverse complement strand
ATCGGTACCCGCCACGACCCAGCCCGCGTTGCCGGCAATCGACCGCGATGCCGACGCACTCATCGCCGACCTGTTCAACCGCTATCCGGAGGCGCGCTACCGCATCACCCAACTTGCGTTTGTCCAGGAGCATGCGCTGGTCGAGGCACAGAACCGGCTCAAGCGCATGGACTGGGAGCTGCAGCAGGCTCAACAGGCGGCACAGCATCCGCCGCAACAGCAGCAGTCGGGCGGGCTCTTTGGCGGCCTGTTCGGGGGGCGCTCACAGCCGCAACCACCGCCCTCCGGCGGGCCTTGGGGCCCTGGTGCCGCTCCCGGTTACCAGCAGCAGCCCCCGCCCCCACCGCAATATCCGCCAGGCTATCAACCCGGGCTATTCCAGCGCCAGGGAAGTGGTTTTCTCGGCTCGGCGCTGACCACCGCGGCCGGCGTCGCCGGTGGCGTGCTCGCGGCTGATGCTATTCGCGACATGTTCTCACCGCGCCAGGGCGTTGAATCGGGCGGATTTCCAGGCGGAACTGCCAGTCCGTGGGGCGCACCTGCCGCTGACCCAGGCTATGTCGATCAGGGAAGCTGGACCGCGCCAGACCAAGGCGCAGCCGCGCCGCCGGACCAGGGATATGTCGACTCCGGCTCCTGGGACCAGAGCGGGGGAGCCGATCCCGGCACCTGGACCGACCCGTCCACGGACCCAAGTGGCGGTGGCTGGGATCCCGGCAGCAGCGATCCTGGTTCCGATCCCGGCAATGGGGGTACTGACGACAGCCTGACCTGAAGCTGTTGTGAGGGGCCTCGTTCCCAACGGGCCCTTTCACGATCGTTGCGGGCATCATGCTGCGCTTTGGCCCGCTACCCGCCAGGTCGCTCCACGTCTGCATTGATATGCAGCGCGTCTTTGCCGAAGCGACGCCATGGCATACGCCCTGGATGCCGCGGGTTCTGCCGGTGGTGGGCCGCATCGTCGCCGCGAACGGCACGGAGGAAATCCTGTGCAACTGGGAAGCTCCGCAGACCTGATCCCCGCGGCTCCCCCTAACGTGATTGCCGGCTAAGGCCGATGGCTTCGGGAACGTGACATTCCGGCCGCAACTTTACCATCACCTTCAGCGTTGCCGGCTTCCGGGCGTTTCGGAGAGAGCGATGGGGAAGCTGCGTGTCGCGATCGTCGGGGTTGGAAACTGTGCGTCGTCACTGGTCCAGGGGGTCAGTTTTTACGAGAACTGCAGCTCCACGGAGCGCATCCCGGGGCTGATGCATCCGATTCTGGGCGGTTACCATATCGGTGATATCCAGTTCTCGGCGGCATTCGACATCACCGCTTGCAAGGTCGGACGGGACTTGGCCGAGGCGATTGTCGCGCCGCCCAACAACACGGAACGGTTCGCGTCGGTCCCCCCGACTGGGGTCACCGTGTCCCGCGGCCCGACCCTGGACGGGATCGGGCGCTACCTCGATGGCGTGATCGACGAGTCCGCCGAGCCGGTCGTTGATGTCACCGCTATCCTTCGCCGCAGCGAAACCGACGTGGTTGTGTGCTATCTGCCGGTGGGTTCCGAACGAGCAGTCCACTGGTATGCCGAATGCTGCCTCGCAGCCGGCTGCGCATTCGTGAACTGCATTCCGGTCTTCATTGCGTCTGATCCGGACTGGCGGGCCAGGTTCGTCGAGCGGAACCTGCCACTGATCGGCGACGACGTGAAAAGCCAGGTCGGTGCCACGATCGTCCATCGTGTCCTGGCCAATCTGTTCCGCGATCGTGGCGTCCGTCTGGACAGGACCTATCAGCTCAATTTCGGCGGGAACACGGATTTCCTCAACATGCTGGAGCGGGACCGGCTGGAATCGAAGAAGATTTCCAAGACGCGTGCTGTCACCAGCCAACTGGCGGAGCCGTTGCCCGGCAGTGCCGTGCATATCGGGCCGAGCGACTACGTCGAATGGTTGACCGACCGCAAATGGTGCTATATCCGCCTGGAGGGGACCACGTTCGGAAACGTCCCCTTATCCTGCGAGGTGAAGCTGGAAGTGTGGGATTCGCCCAATTCCGCCGGCGTCGTCATCGACGCCGTCCGCTGCGCCAAGCTGGCACTGGATCGGGGTATCGGCGGCGCGCTGACCGCGCCTTCAAGCTACCTGATGAAGAGCCCGCCCGAGCAGTTCACCGACGATCAGGCGCGCCAGCTTATTGAGGCGTTCATAGCGGGCACTTAGTTCGTGTCGGCCGGAACGGTCTTTCATCTGATCCGGCACGCCTCTTACGGTCTCCTGGGGCAGGTCCTGGCCGGACGATCCCCCGGCCACGCCTTGAACGAGGCTGGACGTGTGGAGGCTGAACGACTGGCCGACGCGCTGGCAACCAAGCCGGTCGTTGCGCTCGTATCCAGCCCGATGCAACGAGCACGAGAGACGGCGGCGCCTATCGCCGCGCGCCTGAGCCTCGCCGTGGCGATCGAGCCCGATCTGGATGAGATCGACTTCGGCGACTGGACTGGGCGCAGCTTTGACGAACTTCATCCGTCCGGCGAATGGCAGCGTTTCAACCGACTTCGCAGCGCTGCGCAGATCCCCGGCGGCGAGACGATGCTGACCGCACAGGCGCGCGCCGTCTTGGCGATCCTGCGGCTGCACAATGCCTGGCCGGAAGGTGAGATTGCGGTCGTCAGCCATGGCGATATCGTCAAGGCGCTGCTTGCCTATTTCCTTGGCGTGCCTCTCGACCTGTTCCGACGGATCGAAATCGCCCCGGCCTCACGCAGCATTGTCCGGTTGAATGCGGCCGAAGTACGGATCGAGGCTATGAACCTGCCGGCCGGCGCATGATGAACACGGCTGCGTCCCACAGGTTCAGCGGGCGTTCTCCGTCGCAGCACAACTGAAAGCCGGATGCGTTGCACCATTCGCGCACGATGGCCCGGTCGTATTCCAGGCCCCGGTAGGACAGATTGAAAATAACCAGCGCGCCACCGCCCCGAAGCAGCCGCGCGGCATCCGCTACATGGCGGGCCGCTACGCCCGCCTGCACCAGATAAGGGAAGCTATCCACCCCCAGGATCAGATCAAACCGCCCCAACCTGTCGGAAAGCCCCGTGCCCGGCGTCAGCTCGAAATGCAGAGTCGCTGAATCCCTGTTGCGCCGGCACGCTTCCGCGATCATTCCTGCCGAAATATCGATACCAACCACCGAAGCAACCTTCGGCGCTACCGTCGCCGCCACCCGGCCGATACCACAGCCAATATCGAGAACCCGCTGTCCGGGATGAAGCAGATCGCGATCCGTCAAAAACCCAACCAGTTCCGCGGTGGCACATTGCAGCGTGCTTGCATCGCCTAGAGAGTATGCAGCAACGCTCGCCTCCGGTGACACCGATACCGCGCGATCGAAAGCGGCGCGCAACATCTCGAGCGCCGGCAGCCCTTCCGCCGTATGGTCAATTCCTCCCGCCGCGACGGTTGCGCGCAGCTTCTCCACCGCCGCCTCGTGCCCAAGCAACCGTCGCAACTCGGCCGCGCGTTCGCCCGTTTCAGCCACCAACCGGGCACTGAGATCACGCGGATCCGCTCCATTCAGGACCGCCCTCATCACCGCCACCTGCGGCGACAAGCTTCCGCCCAAGCAGAGCGCGATCGGGTCTGTCATGCGGGCACCAGTCGCCTTGTCGTGTTCATCCGGTCCCGCGCGCCCCAGGCATATTTGTACGGCTCCGGCCCGCGCAGAAAATGCAGTTCACGCCGACCTTCAGCAACCGCCTGTTCGATCATGTACCCCAGCAGAATGGTGCCGGGGCTCAGTCTGGATAGACAGGGATCGAACCCGCTCAAATAGAACATGATCGCGTCGCCACCAAGCAGCGCGTACAGTGCAGCGGCGATCCTGCCGCATACCCTGATCGCCTGAAGCCGCAGCAAGCCAGCCCGTATCAGCTCCCCTGCCGCACGACTATGGAAGGCGAGCACCCGCGGATCGGCGAGAATGCCAGCCTCACCCTGCGGCTCCCATCGCTGCCTGTGCAACAGGATCAGCAGCGACAGCAGCTCCTTTACGTTGTCCCGGTCCGCCGTCTCGATCGACCATCCACCCTGACGATCGGCACGGTGCCGATATTGCCGCACATCGCGCAGCCTGCCGGCGGGAATGAACGCGCGAAGCAGATCGGGCGATGGCGGAAGCTGAAGAACAGGACAAGGGATCTGGGATGCCGGTTGCTCTCTCCACCCAGCCGGAACCGCAACACTCATCAACCGCGCATGCGGCGGCAGTTCGAGCAGGGCGCACTCGGTCACCCGGTCACCCCTGGCTGCTGCAAGAGCCGCATGCAACAGCCTCTGCGTCGCCGGACCCGGCGCATCGTCGGCCAGCAGCACGTCGTAGTAATCGGAGATGCCAGCCCCGAGCGGCAGCAGCTTGCGCGCCGGCGGTTCATCAAGGACATAGAGCGGCAGCACGCCGATCAGCCGCGTCTGCTCCCGCAAGGTCGCGATCATCGGCTGGCCGGTACCGAACACATCCCACCACGGCAAGAGCCAAGCCGGCGCCTGAAACGGCGTGGCGTTCGCTGCGGACCGCCACAGCTCGTCCCACTCCGGACGCAGCGCGAACAAAGCCTCATCCGATCTCAGCAGCGTGACGTTCACACCGGAACCATTGCGGCGGCCAGCATCCGATATCTGCGGAGGTACGCGCCCGTCATCCGGTCAGCCGAAAATCGCGCGCGTGCAACAGAGCGACAGGTATCCCCGTCGATGGTCGCGCTCCGAGATATCGCGGACGCCATCTCGTCCACATCCGATACCAGGAAGCCAGTGCAGCCCAGCTCCACCGTCTCCTCCAACGCACCAGCGCGGAACGCGATTACCGGCGTACCGCATGCCGCCGCTTCCATCGCCACCAGCGAACTGGTTTCCGCCACCAGGCTCGGCACGAGCAGGCATCGCGCCGCACTCAACAGGCGCCGCTTGCGCGTGAACCCGACCGGTCCAATCCAGCGATGCTGCGCATCGAGCCGCGGCACGATCTCCGAGGCAAAATAATCGCGATGCGCCGGATACGGAAACACATCCCCGGCTATCAGCAGCGGCACGCCGGCTTTCCGCGCGGCGTCGATGCCGAGGTGCTGTCCCTTCTCCGGGCAGATCCGCCCCAGCATCAACGCGAATCCGCGCCGCGCATGCGGACCCCCCTTCAGCCGCTCCACCGGCACCCCATTGGGAATTGGCGACATTATCGCCGCATGATCAACGATCCGCCGTAGCTCGACGTCCTGCGATCGCGACACGCCATGCAGCCAGGTTCCCGGGCGCTCCGGTCGCAACGCAGCCGCCGGATACCATGCGGGCGGCAGATGAAGCGTGACCAGCATCGGCGGACCGGCGGCCGGCAAATAGGCGTGAAAATCGATCCCATGCATGTGCACGACATCGATCGCCATGCGATCAAGCACTCCGTCCATCGCGCGCCGCACGCTGGCATGAGTTGCCGCGCGCACCGCGTCATCGATCATATCCGAATCACCACGCCCCGCCGGGACCAACTGACCGGCAACATCCGACCCATCACTGGCAATCACGATCGAACGGTGGCCGGCCAGCACCAGTGCCCGATCGAGTGCCGATACGATCTGCTCGGCGCCCCCAATAGCGTCCGGCCCCACGCGCGCGAACGGAAATGCGACGTTGAGGATCGCGAGCGGTCGCGCCATGGCCGGCTATGTGTAGCGGCGCAGCATGGTCGCGCAGAACTCAGCGAACTCGGCCGGCTCCTGTGGCGGCGCGGTGTAGTGCGCCCAGGTCCCGCGATGCTCCGGCGTAAAGCAGAATGTGACCGTAACATCGAAGGGCTCCAGCGCCCGCATCTGCCGGTCGAACCAGGCTGCCGCATCGGGGCGGAACCAGTCGGCCCAGGAAAG
>DATDIC010000203.1:0-33439 GCA_036521275.1 Acetobacteraceae bacterium | reverse complement strand
CCATGTCTTGGCCTCTGCCCCCTTGGCCTCTGCTCGCCTGGCCCCTGCCTGTCGGCGGCGCATCCTGTGGTAGGATGCGGGTGTACGCAAATAGCGGCCGGAGGAACATATGCAGATCGGATGCAGCGCGCCGACCAGCGGCCACCTGACGCACACGGACAACCTGACCCGCATCGCGACGGAAGCGGAGATGCTGGGCTTCGATTATGTGACGGTCAGCGATCATATCATGATCCCGACCGATGTGGCGTCCCGGTATCCCTATACGGAGAGCGGCGAGTTCCCGTCCGGGGCACGGGTGGACCGGCACGAGCAGCTTACTGTGGCGACGTGGATCGCGGCGAAGACGTCGAAGCTGCGGATCGTGACATCGGTGATGGTGGTGCCGCACCGGCCGGCGGTGCTGACGGCGAAGATCCTGGCGACGATCGACGTGCTGTCGAAGGGGCGGCTGACGCTGGGGATCGGGGCCGGATGGATGCGCGAGGAGTTCGAGGCAGTCGGCACGCCGCCGTTCGAGGAGCGCGGGGCGGTGACGGACGAATACATGATGGCGTGCAAGGAATTGTGGGAGAAGGATGATCCGCGGTTCCGGGGCAAGTACGCGGCGTTCAGCGACGTGGTGTTTCAGCCGAAACCGGTGCAGCGGCCGATCCCGATCTGGGTGGGTGGGGAAAGCGGGCCGGCATTGCGGCGGACGGCGAAATATGGCGATGCGTGGTACCCGATCGGCACCAATCCGCAGTTTCCGATGGACACGCTGACCCGGTACAAGGCGGGCGTGGCGAAGCTGCGTGGATTGGTGGAGAAGGCTGGGCGGGATCCGGCGAAAATGGGGCTGGCGTATCGGGTGTCGGCCAATGTGGAGGCGCAGCCGAAGGGTACCGTGGACGGCGAGCGCAAGCTGTTCACCGGCGGGCCAGCGGATTTCGCCGGCGATATAAGGGCGCTGGCGGAGGTGGGTGTGGATTATTTCGATTTTGGGTTGTTTGGGCCGACGCTGCAGGCGACGCTGGACAATATGCAGCGGTTCAAGGACGGGGTGATCGCGAAGGCACGTGGGTAACGGAGGCGGGGCAAAGAGCGATCAGCAATTGTCGTTGCCTGGAGCAGCGAAGTCGTGGATGGCCGGGACAAGCCCGGCCATGACGGGTGTATAATGGATGGCGCCGGCTGACGCGGGTATTTTGCAGCGAGTCCTGACGGGAGTTGTCGGATGCAGCTTGGCATTACGGCGGATATGTCCGGGGCACAGCCGACGCTGGACATGGAGCGCGTGCTGGAAGCGGAGCGGCTCGGTTTCGCGGAGGTGTGGACGGGCGAGGCGTACGGCACCGATGCGGTGACGCCGGTGGCGTGGATCCTGGCACGCACGACTCGCATCAAGGCGGGCACCGGCATCATGCAGATACACGCACGGACGCCGGCCATGGCGGCGATGACGGCGATATCGTTGCAGCATCTGTCGGGCGATCGGTTCCTGTGCGGGGTCGGTGTGTCAGGCCCGCAGGTGGTGGAAGGATGGCACGGCATGCCGTACGGCAAGCCGATGCTGCGCACCAAGGAATATGTCGCGATCATGCGGGCGATCCTGAAGCGCGAGGCACCGCTCGAGTTTCATGGCGAGCACTATGACATTCCGTATCGTGGGGCCGGCGCGATGGGGTTGGGAAAGCCACTGCGCAGCATCGCGCATGGGCGCGCGGGACTGAAATTCTACACTGCGTCGATTACTCCGGCAGGGTTGCGTACAGCCGGGGAGGTGGCGGACGGGGTGCTGCCGATTTTCTATTCGCCGGACCAGCCGGGGATTGTGACGGAGCCGCTTCTGGACGGGATGCGCGCAGCCGGGCGGCCGGCGATGCTGCAAGGTTTCGACGTGGCACCGTACGTGCGGGCGAAGATGGGCGCCGATGTAGCGGCGTGTCGCGACGCGATCCGGCCGGAGTTGGCGCTGTATATCGGTGGCATGGGCGCGCGGACGAAGAACTTCTACAACGATGTCGCGTGCAAGCTGGGCTACGAGGCGGCGGCGAAAACGGTGCAGGATTTGTACCTGGATGGCCGGAAGAATGAGGCGGCGGCAGCGGTGCCGGATGCTCTGATCGACGAGATTTCGCTGGTGGGACCGGCGGAGCGGATCACGGACCGGCTGGCGGCGTGGAAGGATGCGGCTCGCGACGGGCATGTCGGCACGATGGTGCTGAAGGGCGCGAGCGTGGAGGTGATGCGGGTGGTGGCGGAGGCGGTGCTGTAGGGGGTTTGTTGCTGTACGCGGCGCTGCGGTCAATATGGCGGGACACGAGCACGAAGCGACAGCGGGAGCCAACAGCATGACCGAAACACCATCCGTCCGCCTTGAGCGTGAGGACGAGATCGGCGTCGTTACGGTGGATTATCCGCCGGTGAATGCACTCGGGCCGGGCGTGCCGGAGGGGATTATCGCGGCGATCCGGCAGGGCAACGCGGATCTGGCGATCCGCGCCATGGTGCTGATCGGGGCGGGACGCAGCTTCATCGCCGGGGCCGATATAAGGCAGTTCGGGAAGCCGCGCGTGCAACTGCCGTTCGGGCAGCGGGTGTATGACATACTGGATTCCAGCGCGAAGCCGGTGATAGCGGCGATCCATGGTTATGCGCTGGGTGGCGGGCTGGAGATTGCGCTCGCGTGCCACTATCGGATTGCGGTGCCGAGCGCGAAGGTGGGGCTGCCGGAGGTGCTGATCGGCATCTTGCCCGGCGGTGGCGGTACGCAGCGGCTGCCCAGGCTTGCAGGCCCGAAGGTTGCATTGGAGATGATTACCTCCGGCCGCCACGTACCGGCGCCCGAGGCGGCGCGGCTCGGCATACTGGATGAGGTGCTGGCTGAGGGGGCCGATTTGCGCGCCGAAGCCATCGCGTTTGCGCGGCGCGTGGCCGATCGCCGCCCGTTGCCTCGGGTGCGGGACAGCAACGAACGATTGCAGGAAGCGCGCGACGAGCCGGGCCTGTTCGATGCGATGCGCGCGTCGATCGCTCGCCGCGCCCGCAACCAGAAGGCGCCGTATAACTGCATTGCGGCGGTGGAAGCGGCGTGCACGCTGCCGATCGACGCGGGTTTGAAGCGCGAGCGGGAGCTGTTCGCGGAGCTGGAGAACTCCGATGAGGCGCGCGCACTGCGCTATGCGTTCTTCGCCGAGCGGGAGGTTGCGAAACTGCCGGACATTGATCCGGGCGTGAAGGCGCGCGAATTCTCAACGGTCGCCGTGATCGGCGCGGGGACGATGGGCGGCGGTATCGCGATGAGCTTCGCCGATGCCGGATACAAGGTGCGCATCATGGATTCGACGCCGCAGATGCTGCAACGCGGGCTGGAACGTGTGCAGGCGAATTACGCGACGTCGGTCCGCCGCGGCAGCCTGGCGGAGGAGGAGAGCAAGCACCGCTTTGCCCGCATCCAGCCGGTCGGCGGGTATGACGATATCGCCGACTGCGACATCGTGATCGAGGCGGTGTTCGAGGAAATGGACGTAAAGAAGCCGGTGTTCGCCCGGCTGGACCAGGTAATGAAACCGGAGGCGCTGCTGTTTTCCAACACGTCGGCGCTGGATATCGATCAGCTTGCGGCTGAGACGGGGCGGCCGGAGCAGGTGGCCGGAACGCATTTCTTCAGCCCGGCCAATGTGATGAAACTGCTGGAGGTGGTGCGGGGCGCGCGGTCGTCGGGGGAGACGCTGCTGACGGCGATGCAGATGGGCCGGAAGATCGGCAAGATCTCGGCGATGGCGGGGAACACGGATGGTTTCGTCGCCAACCGGTCGCGCGCCCCCTTCAGCACGGAGATGGTGATCCTGCTGGAGGAAGGCTGTCTGCCGGAGCAGGTGGACAAGGTGATGGTCGATTTCGGCTATCCGATGGGGCCGTTCGCGGTGGGTGATCTGGCGGGGCTGGACGTGGGCGCGGCGTCCCGCCGACGGCGCGCCGCGGCGGACCCGAACTACCGCAAGCTGCCGATTGCGGATCGGCTGGTGGAGCTGGGGCGGTATGGCCAGAAGACCGGGGCGGGATGGTACCGTTACGACAAGGGCGACCGGACGCCGCACCCGGACCCGGAGGTGGCTGGCATCATCAAAGCGGTTGCGGCGGAAACGGGAGTGGCGCAGCGCAGCTTTTCCGATCAGGAGATTCTGCACCGGCTGCTGCTGGCTTCAGTGAACGAAGCGTGCCGCATCCTGGAGGATGGCAAGGCTTATCGGGCGAGCGACATCGATGTGATGTGGCTGCACGGGTTCGGGTTTCCACGCTATCGCGGCGGGCTGATGTTCTGGGCTGACTCGCTCGGCGTGCAAGCGGTGTACAACCAGATTGCCGCGTGGCATCAGCAATACGGCGATCGATGGGCGCCGTCGCGTCTGTTGCGGGAGCTGGCGGAGACCGGTACACCGCTGCGCGAGGCGAAGCCACCGAGCCGTTCGTGACACGGAGGGAATGCGATGCGCTGGGCGCGATTCGATAATTCCGGAACCCCCACCTACGCGGTGGTTGAAGATGATGTTCTGATTCCGGTGCGCGGATCTCCGTTCGCGACGTGGGAGCGTACGGGAACGCGGCAGAAGCTGGCGGGCACGAAACTGCTGCCGCCGGTGATACCGCCGACCTTCTATGCGTGCGGCATGAACTATGCGGGGCATGTGCGCGAGGTGGCGGCAAAGATCGGGCAGGAGCCGAACCTGCCGACGCAGCCCGATATCGGGTATCGGGCGAACAACGCGCTGATCGGCCCGGACGATCCGATCATCATCCCCGCCGACGCCACCGACAAAGTGCAGTACGAGGGCGAGCTGGCGGTGATCATCGGGCAGCAGTGCAAGCACCTGACGCGTGCGAACGCGCTGTCCGCGGTGTTGGGCTACACGATCGGCAACGACGTGTCGGAACGAAGCTGGCAACGCTCCGACCGGACGCTATGGCGGGCGAAGAACACCGACACGTTCAAGCCGATGGGGCCGTGGATCGAGACCGACGTGCGGCTGGAAGAGCTGGTGACGAAGATACGGCTCAATGGCAAGCAACTGATCGAATTCCCCACCAACGAGATGGTATTCGGCGTGGTGGATTTCCTGGTGGCGATGACGCGCTACCTGACCCTTTACCCCGGCGACATGGTGTGGATGGGCACCGAGGGCGCGACCGCCGACATGAAGCACGGCGATGTCTGCGAAGTGGAGATCAGTGGCATCGGCACGCTGCGGAATCCGGTGGTGCGGGAGGGCGGGTAACACCAAACACCTTCGTCATTCCCGCGGAAAGCGGGAATCCACACACCCCCGGAATTCCACGCTTTTCGGCTGGTGCCCGCTTTCGCGGGCATGACGAGAGGGGGGCGGGCATGACGAGACGGACGAGACGGGGGCCGGCATGACGAGACCGGGGCGGGCATGACGAGACGGCGGCAGGCATGACGAGACAGGCGCCCGACCAGACTCACGGAGTCGTGAACATCACTGCCGGCGCGGCGGCAATAAGTTCGGCCGCCATGGATATTGCACCCTAGACACGATCGTTTGCCGTGAGCGAAAGCCAGGCTGAGTGGGTCCGGCGGGTCCTCGGGTACGAGGTCGGAGCGGTGACGCCTCAACCTGGTGGACAGGATGCGCTCGGGCCGGTGCGCTTCGCCAAGCTGCGGCTGGCATGGCTGGATGCCCGGGCCGGCGTGCAATCAGACCTCGAACGGCTGCGCGCCGCGGCGCTTGAGGAGTTTGCCGGCGACCCGGTGACCGCGAATCTCGCCCGACTGGACGAGGTGCTGGCGGGCTTTGCCGCCGGGCTGGAGGACAGTCTGGACGTAGCCGCCAGTGCCGCCGATCCGGCGCGGCGAACGGCGGCACTGGCGGCGGCGCGGCCGGTGGCACAGCGCTACCTGGATCACGTGCTGAACGATGCGCTGATAGATCACATCGAAACCAATCCCTTTACGCCGGTCACCATCTCCGGGCGATTGCTTGGTCCGCTATCGGACATTCTGCAGGCACTTGCCGGAGCGCAGAAGCAGCAGGGCTCCTGAGGAAAGGACTCCGATCATGCCGACCGTTCTCTATCGCATGCCATTCGGCGACCGGCTTAGCCCCGGAAGGCTGCCGGTCGAGCTGACGCAGGAACTGCAGGACCTGCGCGCGGACACGAAGTCCGCCAACATCGATGATGCCAGCAAGGTTTGCGAAGTCTTCGTTGACTTCAAGGACCTGCGCACCCGTTATCCGCGGATTGCCCGAATCATCGGTGGTTCAGGAACCGCGGGCCAGGTTGCCGAGGATTTCGGCACACCGGAACTGCAGGGGCAGCGGAAGAAATCGCTCGACGACGCGCGCGACTCGTTCCGGACCATGGTTTATCCGGCGACGGATCCATCGACGACCACGCCGATAATCCCCGCCATGGACCAAGCCACTGGCATCGCGGCCATGACGGCCAATCCTGGTGACGGGTTCTGCCTGGGTACCGGTCACGACGACCAGGAATCCAAGGCGATGCTATGCAACGCGGTGGACAGTGGTGCGCTGACAAACGGCCTGCTCTTCATGGAGGAAATTCCCACCATCCTGCAGCCGGTGGTGGAGGCCTGGCTGCAGGACGGCGACAACGCTAGCGCGCTGCCAGTAAGCCTGAAGCTGGTGCTCTCAACCCTCGATGAAGCGATTGCGCGGAGAGCGGGTGGCCCTGTCGCGCTGAATTTCACGGCATTGCTGCGGAAGGCGAAGGAAAAGTCGGTCAGGGTGGTCGGGATCGATGGCGGCGACGCCGACGCTGGCGTGGACGGCGAGCATGCCGGGTTCGCGGAACGTCGTGTCGCCAAGATGAACCGGCTGGCGGCCGACGTGATCCAGCACGAACGAGCCGCCAAACCGAACGCCAAATTCATCGCCTCCGTCGGCCAGGCGCATATGAACACGCACGATGGCGGCATCCCCGGCATCGGCCAGCTCTGCAACATTCCGAGCATCACAGTCGATCCGCCGAGCGGCAAGCTGGTGCCGCGGCCGGACGATACGACAAAGCGGGCGATGCCGAGCGCGGAGGAGCAGGCGTTCATCGACCGCTATATCGACTCCATCGAGGCTGGGCTGCAGGAGCTGATCAAGCGGCGCCTCGGCGATGTCCGCGCGACCTTGAGCAAGGACATCTACGACAATGCGCGTGCGCTCGCGGCCCAGTTGCGTGCCGACGGGAAGCTGCCGAACATCGGCAGCGTGGACGCCGCCCTGAACGAGCCGGTGACCAAGCAGCGCCGTGCCGCCTATATCGAAGTGATCAACGGGGCACCCAATCAGGTCGAGGAAACCGATCTCGACAAGTTCGTGACGACCGCGCTCGGCGCCGGAAGCAAGGCGCTTGCCACGCTGACCACGCGCCATATCGCCGCGCGCGGCCGTGTTGACCTGCTCGACAAGGTGGTGACCGCCGGCGCCGACGTGAACGCGCGCGATGAAAAAGACGATCAGCCGATCCACGCTGCCGTTCGCATCCGGCGGGAGCGCAACGACCCGCGCGCAAAGGATCAGGCGTTGACTGTCGAATCGCTGATCGCCAGCGGGGCCGATGCGAACGCGACGGGAGACGGCGGCCGCACCGCCATGCATCACGCGGCGCTCAACAACAACACCCAGGCGCTCGATTCGTTGCAAACGAGGGGTGGCCGCACGGATATCGCCGACAAGCGTGGATGGACCCCATACGATGTTTCCGTGGGTTCGACCAAGGTGGAAGCCGAGGAATGGTTCTATGCCCACGGCCAGGCCAACCCGCCGGGCGTCAATGCGGGCAGCGCGTCGCTCAGCAGCGTGGACGCGCTGATGAAGGCAGTGAAATGCGAAAACCCGAAACACGTCGCCAAGATTCAGGCCGCCCTGACTGAACTCCATGGCAATCCGGATCTGCGGCCGGTGCTGGACCTGTTGGCGCTCGACTCACTTCAGCCGCGCGATCCGCGTGGCGGTGGCGGTCTTCGCATCTATGTCGCGGACAGCAATGAAGTGAGCGGGTTGTACAACAACCCCGAGAAACGAATGAACGCGGGCTATGACGATGGCGCGCATGTTGCGCTGGTTGCCGCCCAGTCAAGCGGCGACTTCGCCGGGGAGTTGATCCACGAACTGACGCACGCTGCTGCGCGGGTCGCCTGCGGCAACAATACCCAGCCTTTCAAACCCGGGGCCAAAGACGATTACCGGCAGGCGGCGATGGACGACGTGCGGGCGACCACGCTGCTGTGGCCCGATAACCCGAAAGAATCAGCGGTGAAAGATCGGATCAGCGGGCGCATGGATAGCTACGTGCTCCGTTACCCCGCCGAAGCCGAAGAGAAGCTGATGCAGGAGTTCATTGTCGGGGTCCCGCAACTCATGGCCGAGTACGGGTCGGCCGAGGTGAGCAAGCTGGCTCCGAACCTGTCGCAGTATTTCCGCACGGATTTCGCGACTGACTGCAACACTGCTGCGAATGGCGCGAAATACAGCAATGCGCGCAGCAAGATCGACAACACGAATCTGATCGCGACGGCCCAGCCGCGAACGCCGGCGCCGGCAACCAGGATAATGACCCAGGCTGATACGCCGACGCGGATGACCGGCATGATCCGTGCCAATTACAAGGCCGTGCATGGCGGTCCGACCGGGGACACGGCGACGACACCCTATGCCCCCGATCAGCTTGGCATGGTCAATCATGAGGAGTGGGCGTTCGATGCCCGCATGCAGCGGGTCGAGAAGCTGCTGCTCAAGCTTCTGGCCGAGCAGGGGCTTCCGGCTGAACTTGCCGTGGATGGGTTGCGCGATCTGGCGACCGATATGGGCAAGCAGATCGAGGCGGCCGCTTCCGTGAAGGATATCGACGCGCCGGCAATCGCATTGGCGACGAACTGGGTGCGCAAGGCGAAGGTGGATTACGCAATCCAGCGCCGAAGCGACGGCGTGCTGCCGGATGACCGGGCGCTGGCGGAGGCGATCGTGATCCGGGCTGAGGACAAGGTGTGGAACACGCCGCCCGTGACCAGCACGGGACCGATTGCGGTGGAGGTGGATCCCAAGAAGCACCAGACGATGATCGAGCGCCTGACAGCAGCACTTGGCACTGCATCGAACAAGGACCGGGCCAATCCGGCACAGCTTCTGGACCGGCTTGCGACCGCGCTGGCCGGGGACAAGTCGAGCGGGTTCTATCGCAAGGTGGACAGGACCGGCACTGCTGCCCCGCACGTGAGCATCAGCGGCAAGAATGCCAAGCGGGTGTGGATGGAGGAACTGAAGGCAGCCTGAGGCATTCGGTGAGTGGAACATTTGCGCGGCGGCGGGACGTTCGGCGTTGCCGTCGCATCGTCACGGGCAGCCTTGCGTCGGTGTGTGGCAAGAAAAGAAATTTTTAACGCAGAGGCGCAGAGGCGCAGAGATTCACCGGCGACATCTCGGCAGGCCTGACCGCCGCCTTCGCGTCTGCCCGTCGAACGGGTTTCGTCGCAAGGGTCGATCCCGCCGCCGTGCTCCTGAGCATCAGCGGGAGGATGTCCGGCGGCTCTGGATGGAGCCGCTGAAGGCGGTGTAAGCAAGATCGCAGTCATGCTGACCGATGCAGCATTTGTCCTGATCGGCGCCGTCACGCTTGGTGTGCTGCTTGCCGTGGTGCAGCTTCAGGCGCTCGGCAAGCCGCCGATCCCGTGGCCGGTTGCCATGCTGCATGGGGTGACCGGTGCGGCGGGCCTGGTCATGGTGCTGGCCGCACCGGCAGGTGCGCGCGGCGTGGAAACCGGCACCACGGGCTTTCGTGCGATCGCTGTCGTGCTGCTGGTGATCGCGTTGCTGGTTGGTGGGCTTATTCTGCGGGCGCGCGTTGCACGTCGGCGGTTGTCGTTCACGCTGGTGGGCGTGCACGCGCTGTTGGCGATCAGCGGGGTGGTGATGCTGGGGGCGTATCTGGCGGCGGGTTAGTGTCTGGGTTGGTTTCAGGAGCTGCATGACGTGCGTCGTCGCGGGCGGCCGGTTTTGTGACGTCGCAGCGGGAAGTCGTGGATGGCCGGCATTCGCCGGCCATGACGGCTGGGGCTGCGGTGACGGGTGAGGCGGGTGAGGCGGGCGTGGCGGGTGAGGCGCCAGGGGCGGCGGCGCGGGCACGCTGCTGTTCTTTCCGCCGTTTCAGATTCTCCCGCAGTGCCGCAGCTTCCCTGGCGCGCCGGGATCCGGGCGCGGGCGGCTTGGGGTGTTCCTGATCCATTTGCCGTCCCTTGCTCCTGCGGCGTGCGTCGGCGACCATGAGGGATCGTGTTTCCGTCGAGGCCCGTTATGCAAGGACTACCCGAATCCCGGATCACCGAATGGCTGGCCACCCAGCAGGATGCGATGACCGCGTTGCTGCGCGAGATGGTGGATATCGACAGCGGCAGCTACAACAAGCCGGGCATCGACGCGGTCGGCGGGGTGGTGCGGCGGTTCCTGGCTGACCACGGGGTTGCGATCGAAACCATGCCGCAGCAGGCCCATGGCGACTGTCTGCGCGCCGTGGTGCCGTGGGACGGCCCGCAGGGCAATGCCGGCGGCAATATCCTGCTGATGGGTCATCGCGACACGGTGTTTCCGGACGGCGAGGTGACGCGCCGCCCGTTCACCATCCGCGACGGTGTGGCGTACGGGCCGGGCGTGGCCGACATGAAGGCCGGGCTGGTGATGAACTGCTTCGTGCTGGCGGCGTTCGCGATGTTCGGCGGATCGCCGGCCCCGGTGGTGGGATTGTTTACCGGAGATGAGGAGATCGGCAGCCCGGAAGGGCGGACGGTGATCGAGGCCGAGGCGCGCCGCGCCCGGGCGGTGTTCAACAGCGAGCCGGGCCGGGTTTCCGGCAACGTCGTCACCGGGCGCAAGGGCGGCGTGTTCATGCAGATGCGGGTCACCGGGAAGGCCGCGCATTCGGGCGGCAATTTCACCGACGGGATCAGCGCGATCGAGGAACTGGCGCAGAAAATCCAGGCCATCCACGCGCTGACGGACCTGGAGCGGGGCGTGACGCTGAATGTTGGGCTCATACGCGGTGGGCAGAGCGTGAACACGGTGGCGCCGTGGGCGGAGGGCGACATCGATCTGCGCTATGTTCGGCCGGCGGATCGCGACGAGGTGATGGCGGCGATCGCCGGGATTATCGGGCGGAGCTTCGTTCCCGGCACGCGGGCGGAGCTGAACGTCAAAGGCGAGTTCCTGCCGCTGGTACAGACGGGTGCTGCCAGGAAATTGTTCGAGCTTTACGTGGCGGCGGCCGCGGATACCGGATTCGCGACCGATGGGGAATTCACCGGCGGCTGCGCCGATTCCGGATTCACCGCGGGAGTTGGAACGCCGACGCTGTGCGCCGTCGGCCCTGTCGGCGGAAAGGCGCACACGCCGGACGAATTCCTGCGGCTGGACAGCCTGGTGCCGCGGGCGCAGGCCTGTGCGCGGGCGATCCTGCGCCTGGAGGCAACCGGCTTGTGATCAACGATACCAGTGGCCGCCGTGCCAGCCATGCCAGCCGCCGACGGCGATCCCGACGCTAGGTCCCGCGTAATATCCGTAGTTGGCGGCGTAAGGATAACCGTACGGATAGCCGTAACCATAGCCGTAGCCGTACGGGTAGACGCAGCCGCCGAGCGCCGTCGCAAGCCCGATCGCCACTAGCGGCAGCAGGAGTCGTGGTCGGAAGCGTTTGAACATCACAACCTCGCGTCGAATGAACCTGCATCCTGTATGGCGTGCCATCGCGACCTTTTAGTGACGTCGTGGGTCGCGATTTCGCCACCTTGATGGCCCAGGAGCCGTGCGGACCTGAACGACCTCGTGCAGTCGAGGTTCGCAGCCGGAGACTCTCATGCGCGCGCACAACAAGCTGTTCCATTTCGCCGCCTGGATCGCAACTACCGGTATGATCGTGGGGCCTGCCGCGCCGGCGGTGCAGGCGCAGACCCCGCCGACGGCGGACCAGGCGCAAGGGCCGGAGGTTACGCCTCCGTTGCGGGTGGGGCGGCTCGGCTGGATGCAGGGGGCCGTTTCCTTCCACACCGCGGATCAAGATAGCTGGAGCCCGGCGGTGGTGAATTATCCGGTCACCTCGGGCGATGCTTTCTGGACCCAGCCGGGCGCGGAGGCGGGAATTCAGGTATCCGATGTGCTGGTGGCGATGAGCCCGACGACCGAGCTGGACGTCGATAACATGGACGAGTCCAGCTTCGCGGCCACCGAACCGCAGGGCGAGATCTATCTGCGGGTGGGGACGCTGACGCCGGGAGAAACCTACAGCGTGCAGACACCGCGCGGCATGGTAACGATTGCAACATCTGGCCGTTACGAGATTGCCGCCGGTGACACGCAGTCGCCGACGCTGGTCACGGTGCTGGAAGGCGCGGCGCAGATCAGCGGATCGCAACCCGTCGACGTGCCGGCAGGCAATACCGCGGAGATCACCGGCGATCAGGCGTTCCAGTCGCAGCTTGTTCCGGCCATGCACGATGAGTTCCTGAAAGCCATGCTGGCTCGCGAGCAGCAGCAGCGGCGGCCCGCGGCGGTGGCCGCCGCCGCGCCGCCGATCGTGGCGCAGATGCCTGGCGGGGAGGAGCTGTCTGAGTACGGATCATGGTCGCAGGCGCAGGACTATGGCCAGGTCTGGTATCCGCAGGTGCAGGCCGGCTGGCAGCCATACCGTGAAGGCCACTGGGCCTACGTTGCGCCGTGGGGCTGGACCTGGGTCGATGACGATCCATGGGGATTTGCGCCGTTCCATTATGGCCGCTGGGTGGAGATCGGTGGCCGCTGGGCCTGGGTGCCCGGAGCCGAGGTGGTTGCCGAGGCGCCGCCGCAGCCGGTCTATGCGCCGGCCCTGGTTGCGTTCTTCGGGGTTGGTGCTGCGCTGGCGGTGGGAGCGGCATTCGGCGGCTCCGTCGGGTGGTGCCCACTGGGGCCGGGGGAAGCCTGGCACCCGTGGTTCCATGCCAGCCCGGCATATTTCCGCGACGTGAACATTCGGCATGTGACCAATTTCAACACGGTCAACGTCAACAACATTACGATCAATAATTTCCGCAATGCGCGGGCGGCGACTGTGGTGCCGGCGTCGGCCATGCTGACCTCGGCGCAGGTACGGCCGCTGGCCCGGTCGGTGCCGGCGGCGGAGCTGGCGCGGGCGCGACCGGTGGTGGGGCGCGTTCCGGTGCAGCCGACGACGGCGACGCTGGGCGTGACGCCCGCCGTCGCGCGCCAATACCATATCGGGGCGCCGCCGGCCGGCATCGCGGCGTCGGCGCGGCCGACGGCCCCGGGGCCGGCAATTCGTCGGCCGGCGGGGCTGGCTGCTGCGGGCCAGCGTCCGGCGGCTCCGGCGTTGCGGGCACCGGGGGAAGTGGGCCGGGTGAGCACGGGACGCGAGGCGGCGCCGCCGGCCACAGGTGCGATCCGCCCGGCACCTGGCATCGCACGCGAGACGCCCGCGCTGCGGCCGCCGGGATCTGGACTGGCCGGACCTCCGGCCGTTGTGCATGAGCCGGGTCGCACGGCAGGGATTGCTCCCCCGGGAGGGCTCGCGCCGCGCGAGGGGAGGCCGGGAGCGGTGGCACCAACAGAGCCGCGCCTGGCGTCGCCGGGACGCACGCCAGAGACGGTGCCGCACGCGCCTGGCGCGGCAGCGCCTGCAACACGTCCCGGGGAACCGCTATCGTCCGGCGCGCGAACCGCTACCCTGCCGCATGTAGCACCGGAGGTGCGGCCCCCCGTACCAACGGCGCGCGAAGCGCCGCGTCCTGCTCCGGCGCCTCGGCCGGCACCAGAGATGCACGCCGCAGTGCCGCGGCCGCCGGCGGAAGCGCATGTTGCCGCGCCGGCGCCCCGCCCGACACCGGAGATGCGCGCCGCCGCACCGCGACCGCCCATGGAAGCGCATGTTGCCGCGCCGGCTCCGCGTCCGGCACCCGAAATGCATGCCGCACCACCGCGACCGCCCATGGAAGCGCATGCTGCTCCGCCGGCTCCGCGTCCGGCACCCGAAGCTCGGGCGGCGGCACCGCAGCAACACGCCGAGCATCAGGAGAAGCGTCCGGGACAGCCGTAAGCACGCAGGCCCAGGGTTGACGGCGGATCGGCGCGATCGCTGAATTGTCCCGGCAAGAGGCGGGAGGGACGGTGATGCGCGTGGTGGTGATGGGCGGTGGCGTGGTGGGAGTGACCACGGCCTATCAGTTGCTGCACGACGGGCACGAGGTGGTGTTGCTGGAAAAGAACCCGGACGTTGCCCTGGAAACGAGCTGGGGGAATGCCGGCATGATCGCGCCCGGCCATTCGTTCGTGTGGTCGTCGCCGCGCGCGCCGATGATTCTGGCGAAATCGCTGGTGCTGAAAAACCAGGCGCTGCGCTTCCGCCCTTCGCTGGATCCGCGGCTGTGGAGATGGTCGCTGAAATTCCTGGCCGAATGCACCGAGGCGAAGGCGCGCCGCAACACGCTGCGCAAGCATGAGATCGCGGTCTATTCGCAGCGCATGCTGCACGAGACGCTGGGAGCGGAACGCATCGAGTACGACCGGAACGATCGCGGCATCCTGTATTTCTATCGTGATCAGCGCTCGCTGGAGGCGGGCGTCGCGCACATGCAGATACTGGCGGATGACGGGCAGGCGATGCGCGTGCTGGACCGGCGCCAGATGCTGGAGATCGAGCCGTCGCTGGCGGGCGTGGCGGACCGGATTGCCGGGGCGATCTATTGCCCGACCGACGAGAGTGGGAGTTGCAACAAGTTCACCACCGGGCTGGCGGAGATCTGCCGGGCGCGCGGCGGCGATATACGCACCGGACGAGAGATTGCCGGCATCGAAGTATCGGGTGATACGGTGACCGGCGTACGCACGGACCAGGGCACGGTTGCGGGTGATGCGTACGTAATGGCGCTGGGATGCCAGAGTCCGGTGCTGGCGCGCGGCATCGGCGTCGATCTGCCGATCTATCCGATCAAGGGATATTCGATGACGATACCGGTCGGCAACCATCGCGCGCCGCCGACGCTGAGCACGATCGATGAGAACAATCTGGTGGCGATCTCTCGCATGGGCGAACGGGTACGGGTGACCGCCACGGCGGAATTCGCCGGTTGGGACAAGAGCCACAAACCGGCGGATTTCACGTTCATGAAGGGCGTCGTGCAGGAGCTTTATCCGGACGGAGCGGATTACGAGCGGGCGGAGATGTGGGCCGGGCTGCGCCCGATGACGCCGGACAACCTGCCGATCATCGGGCGGAAGAAGCACCGCAATCTGTGGTACAATACGGGACACGGGCATATCGGCTGGACCATGTCGCACGGCACGGCGCGGATGGTTGCCGACTTGATCGGCGGGCGCTCGCCGGCGATTTCGGCCGAGGGGCTCGCCTGAAAGCGGGAGGGAAACATGGACGATGTCGCGACGGCCGGCATGGTGGATCTCGGCGTTCTGCCCTGCACGCTGGATGACGGGATCGGGCGGCGGGCTTCGATCGGGCTGCTGGTGCTGGCGACAGACCAGACGATGGAGCACGAATTCCGGTTGCTGATCCGTCAGCCCGGGGTGGCGCTGTACGAGAGCCGGTTGTGGAACGATGTGGACATTACCCCGGCGACATTGCGCGCCATGCGCGAGCGCATCGCGCCCGCCGCCGAGCTGATCCTGCCGGGCTGCAAGCTGGACGTGGTGGCGTTCGGCTGCACCTCGGCGAGCATGGAGCTGGGCGAGGAGGAGGTGTTCCGGCAAATCCATTCTGCGCGGCCGGAGGTGGCGTGCACCACGCCGATCACCGCAGCGTTTGCGGCCTTCAAGGCGCTGGGTGCGCGGCGGATCGGCGTGCTGACGCCGTATTCGGCGGAGGTCAATGCCGGCGTGCGGCGGTACCTGGACGGCAATGGAGTGGATGTGGCGGCGTTCGCGACGTTCGACAAGCGCGACGACCGTGATGCGGCGCGCATCTCGCCGGACTCGATCGCGGCCGGAGTGAAGGCACTGGCGCGCGGCGCCCGGCTGGATTGCGTGTTCGTGTCATGCACAAGCCTGCGGCTGGCGGAGATTGTGGAGCAGGTGGAGGCGGAGACTGGGATTCCGGTCACGTCGAGCGATCATGCCCTGGCGTGGCATTGTCTGCGGCTGGCGGGCGTGCGGGACACGGTGGCGGGCGCTGGCCGGTTGTTTCAGATCTGACCATGACCGAGGACCTGCTGTACGAATGCCATGACGGCATTGGCCGGATCACCTTCAACCGCCCGGCGGCGCGCAACGCGCTGACCTTCGCGATGTATGACGGGTTGGCGCAGATTTGCGAGCAGGTCGCCGAGGATCGCTCCGTGCGCGCTCTGGTGCTGACCGGTACCGGCGAGAAGGCGTTTGCAGCGGGTACAGATATCGGCCAGTTCCGTCCTTTTACGCGGCCGGAAGACGCGATCGAGTACGAAGCCAGGCTGGATCGGGTGCTGGACACGCTGGAACGCTGTCCCAAGCCGACCATCGCGGCCATTGCGGGTGCGTGTACCGGCGGCGGCGCGGGGATAGCGGCGGCGTGCGACATCAGGATTGCGGCGCGCACGATCCGGTTCGGGTTTCCGATCGCCCGGACGCTCGGCAATTGCCTGTCGAGCGCGAATTATGCGCGGCTGGCTGCGCTGATCGGGCCGGCTCGGGTGACCGAGATGATCTTCACTGCCCGGCTGATCGAGGCGGAGGAGGCGAAGGCGGCGGGATTGGTATCGGAGGTGGTGGACGACGCCGCGGCACTGGCGGCGCGTGCCGATGCGCTCGCCCGGCAGGTTGCCGGCCATGCGCCGCTGACGTTGCGGGCAACGAAGGAGGCGCTGCGGCGATTGCGGGACGGCGGCCGGCAGGAGGGTGACCGGGATCTGATACTGATGTGCTACATGAGCCGGGATTTCCGCGAGGGGATGGACGCGTTCCTGGCGAAGCGGGCGCCGGTTTGGATGGGTGAGTAGGGAGCCTGTGCTAGTCGCGAGAGGCTGGCTTTACCCTTGCCCGCGCGGGTCGGCATTCATGGCGAGGTCGCGGGTCGCGCGGGCGGTCGATGGATTCCCGCGTTCGCGGGAATGACGGGAGACTTCGCGGGAATGACGGGGCGGCGGGAATGATGGCGCCCGGTATTATTTGATCACCTGTCGAAACAATGCGAGCTGCCCAGAGGTGGTTTCATCCCAACTGAAACCCTCGGCGTAGGCGCGGGTGGCGGCGCGGGATGGGGGGGCGGCGGCGAGGCGGCGAACGCCCTCGGCGATTGCCGGGGCGGTGCGCTCGACGATCACCCCGGCGTCGTTGGTCTGCACGACCTCTGGATTGCCCCAGATGTTGGTCGCTACCACGGGCGTGCCGCAGGCCATCGATTCCAGCAGTACGTTGGCCCATCCTTCACGCGAGGACGCCAGCACGAGCACGTCCGCCGCACCGTATAGCGCCGGCAGTTCGGCATGCGGGCGGGGGCCCAGAAGACGGGCGCGGCCGTGCAGCCGCAGCCGATCGATGAGCGCGAGCAATCGCGGCCGCTCCGGGCCTTCGCCGACGATGAGCAGCGTCCAGTCGGGCAGGTCACGGAGAGCCTCGATCGCCAGATGGTGGCCCTTGCGTTCGACCAGCCCACCCACGGAGATGATGGTCGGCCCCGCCAGCCCGAGCGCGGCGCGGGCCGCGTGGCGATCCGCGGGTGGGCGGAACAGGGAGACATCGACGCCGTTGCGGAGGACCGTAACTTTTTCGGCGGGAACGCCCAGGTCGGTCAGGGCCGACTTCAGCGCGGCGCTGACCGCGACCAGCGCGGCAGCACCGGCCGCCGCGCCACGGATCAGCCGGCGCGGCACCGCGTAGGCGGGGATCAGGTTCACGTCGGTGCCGCGCGCCGTGACCACCACCGGCAAGCCTAGTTTCTGTCCGAGCCATACCGCGGCGACGCCGTCCGGATAGAAATAGTGGGCGTCGATTGCGTCCACGCGCAGGCCACGATCCAGCAGGCGGCGGACGAACGGCAGCGTGGCGGCGTAGAGCAGTGCCGGGGCGAGCGACATTCCGACCCGGGGGATGACCGGGTAGTGGGGATGATGGACGGTTATTCCGTGGCTGTTCTCTCGTCGCGCCACCCGGGCCAGCCTTCCCCAATGGCCGAACATCGGTGCGCCACTGGGAAAGTACGGTACGGGCGCAACCACCTCGGCGAGTGCTGCGCCGCTGGCTAGCAGATGGCGCAAGCGGTTGCGGACGAACACGCCGTGGTTTGGCTGCTCGCTATTCGGGAACAGCGTCGAGAAGGTCAGCAGATGGACCGGAGGCACGGACGGACGATCGGGGCCGATTGTGTTCAGGACCCTTTCGATATCTCGTTCAGCAGGCGCTGCGCATCGGGTTTTTCGGAAAACTGCGCCTGATTGGCGACGACCTGACGGAGCAGCTTTACTGCTTCATCCTTCTGGCCGGTATCCTTCAGGGCCACCGCGAAATGATACTGGATGCGTGGATCAGGATTGCCGGCGCTGGCCTGGCGCAGCAGGATCGCACCGGTAGACGGGTCACCACCGGTGGTCAGGATCCAGCCAAGCGTATCGGCGGTCGCCGGGCTCGGGCCGAGCGCATAGGCCTGCTGAGCAATCGCCTTGGCGTCCGGTGTCCCGAGCTTCTGATCGACCCAGGCAAGATTGTTCAGCGCCGCTGCATCGTTCGGCTGCTTCGCCAGTACCGCCTGCAAGGTCGCCTTGGCCGGGGCATATTCGCCAGCATTGATCTGCAGGCTGGAGAGCAGTGCGGCGACCGCAATGTCGTCCGGGTGTTTGGCGAACCAGTCTTTCAGGACATTTTCGGCTTCGGCGGGCTTGTTTGCCTGCTCCCACGCGCCGGCGGTGCGGACGGCGACCGTCGCGGAGGGCTGGGTGGCGGCGACCGCCTGATAGGCCTTCACAGCCTGCTCCGGCTGTTTGTCGGCCATATAGAGGTCGCCTTTCAACAACAGCGCCGACGTGAAGGTTTGATTCTGGGAATAGAGCGCGTCTGCGGTGTTGAGCGCGGCAGAAATCCCGCCGGTCTTCAGGTCGATCAGCGCGTAATCGAGATAAAGCTGATAGGTGTTCGGCAAGGCCGCCATTCCGGACTTGATGGTGTTCCGCGCGCCTTCGTAGTCGCCGGCGTCCATTAGAAGCGCGACGAGCTGCCGGCGGGCGGCGATGTTCCGCGGCTGGTCGGCGACGATGCGTGTCAGGGTCGCCCGCGCCTGATCGTTTTGTTTCAAGGCAAGCTGAGCGGCGGCCTGGAGGCCAAGGAGCTGCGGGTCCACCGTGCCCTTCGGGCTGGATGACGCGACGAGATCGAGCGCCTTCTGGGCCTTTCCGGCACGAATGTACAAGTCGCCCAGCGATTGGGTCAGCCTGACATCTTTCGGGGTGGCTGCGTGCGCGCGTTCTACCACCGCCAGGGCATCGTCCATCCGGTTGGAGCTCGCCAGCATGTCGGTCAGCATGGTGAGCGCCGGTTCCGCCGCCGGGTTCTTCTCAAGAATGGCGGTCAGCATCTTCTCGGCACCGGCGTTGTCGCCCTGCATGGCGAGAACCCGCGCGAGGTTCACCTTGGCGGTGACGAAGTCCGGGTCCTTTTGCAGGATATTCTCGAACTCAGTGCGCGCGCCGGGCAGATCGAGGCGGGAGATCTTCAACAGGCCGTCCAGGTTCTGGACCAGCGGGGTGTCGCCCTGGGCTGCCCTGATCTTGGTGAGTGCTGCTGCTGCCTTGTCGTTATCGCCGGTACGGAGCGAGGCGAGGAACAAGGCCTCGGCGACGTCCGGCTGTTTCGGCGCGAGGGTGAACGCGTGGTCGAGTTCCTGCACCGCCTGGTCCGGTTGGTTTAGCTGAAGCAGAAGCGAGGACATGAAGGTGCGGATACCGACATCGTCCGGCGCCTTTGCCTCTGCCTTGCGTAGGGCGCCGACCGCCGCTTCGGGCTGGCCGGATGCCGCGTAGGCGCGCGCCAGGATCACGTCAGCCTGTGTGTCGGCGGTTCCATTGGCGGCGAATCTGCTGAGCGCGTCGATGGCGAGATCGGGGCGATTGCGCTCGAACTGGATGCGGGCGAGCAGCTTTGCGCCGTTCAGATCGCCGGGCACGCGGGCGAGGTATTTGCGGGCGGCATCGTCGGCGAGATCGAACTGGCCGAGCTTTTCCTTGACGATCGCCTCCAGATAGTAGCCGCGAGGCATACGATCGAATACGGATGCCAGGCCCATCAGGCTGGTGTCGGCGTCCTTGTCGTTGCCGGCTTCGTGCTGCAGCACCGCTTTCAGGTAGAGCGCTTCGACATCAGTTGGCAGCACGGCGAGGACTGCGTCGTCGTCGGCCTGAGCTTCCTTGAACTTGCCGGTCGAGATGAGCAGGTTGGCCCGCATCAAGCGTGCCGGGATGGCGGGCGGACTGTCGGTTATCACCGTATTGAGCAGCGCGAGGGCACCGGCGCCGTCGTGGTTCATCGCCATGAGCTGCGCTTTCAGCACCCGCGCTTCGACGGACTTGCCGTCGGCGGCGAGTGCGTGATCGAGCTGGTCCTGCGCAGCCTTGACGTCGCCGCGGGCAAGGGCAAGCCGCGTACCGGCGATCCAGGGCTGCACGTTTGCCGGGTTGAGCTGCTCCGCGTTCGCGAATGACTTGCCGGCGTCATCCGTCTGGCCGAGGGCGAGTTGTGCCGCCCCACGGGCGAACGCGATCTCGGCGTCGAGCTTGGGATCTGTTCCGCTCAGTTGAAACTGACGCAGCAGGTCGGCTGGGCGGTTTTCCCTGAGCAGGGCGTCGGCGATCAGCGAGGTGGTCTGCAGCTTGTCGTAGCCACGCGCCTCTGCCTCGCGGGCCTGCTGCTCGGCGGCGGCGGCGTCGCCTAGCTGAAGCTGGACCTGGGCGAGCAGGAAGCGGGCGCCGGCATTCTGCGGATCGGAACGGACTGCGTTGCGCAGCTCGATCTGGGCGGTTTTGAGATCGCCCTTCTGCAGCGCCTGGCGGGCATTGGCCAGGTAGTCGGCCGCGTGCGCCGCGAATGGCGCGAGGCCGAGGCCGCCCACGAGCAGCAACGCGCGCAGGGTCCGATTACGCCTTTGCTTCGATGTCACGTCCAGGCAGTCCTCTGGCTGGGAATTGGCGTTCGCACGCGTGCCCCCCAGCGGGTGGTCCACGGGTCCGACCGAGCGGCCATACGGCGGTGGGCAGCAACCGCAGAAGGTTCCGGTGACGGGGCTTCTACCATGGGTTTGGGCCCCGGCGCCATCGCGATTGCGAATCCCGAACCGCCGTTAACCCTAAAATAATCCCATTCGCGGAAATTGAGACTCGTGGTCTCAATAACTCGACATTCGGTCGGGAGCGAGACGTCTCCTACCGCGAAGGAATGTAATTGTCATGAGTATTCTTACCGTTGGGGCCGGCGAGCAGTTCTCGAACGTTGGCGCGGCCATTGCCGCCGCCCAGTCCGGCGACACGTTCGACCTCGATACCGATGGCCAGACACTGTCGTTCGGATCGGGCACTGGTTACACTGTCGTGCTGGACGGCAACGACAACCTGCTCACCATGGCGGGCAACGCCACCGTTACGCTGACCGGGTCTGGCAACGTGGTGGCGACCGGAACGGGGCAAAATGCCATCTACGAGGAGAGCGCCGGGGGCAACACGATCGTCACGCGGACGCCGCAGAGCGGTGCCAACAAGATCTACGGCAATGCGCTGCAGAATGGCGATACGCTCGATCTGAGCGCGACCTTCGGTGCGACCAACTGGGACGGCAACCTGTCTGATGCGGCCCAGTATCTCAGCATCAAGCAGACCGGAACGGTGGCGACGCTATCGATCAGCGAGGTTCCCGGCGGCCAGCAATATCTCGTGGCAACATTCGAGAACGCGCCGCTGAACCTGACCGTGAGCCAGGTGCTGGCCCAGTCGATTATCACGCCGGTGGCCGACCAGGCGGTCCCACAGCAGAACGACGCCCCGGCCTATCACGTGTTGAAGGTCGGTGCTGGGGAGACATATTCCACCATCGGCGCCGCCGTTGCTGCCTCGCAGTCGGGTGACACGATCCTGATCGATGCCGGGACCTATACGGCGGATGACGTGCTGATCACGAATAACCTCACGATCGAGGGGGTTGGCGGAGCCGTCGATGTTGTGGCGCCGCCCGCTGGCGCCAATCCGAAGATCAATGTCGGCAAGGGTCTGTTCGTCATTGGGAACCAAGGCAGCGCCCCGAACGTCACGATCGAGGGTCTGAGCTTTTCAGGCGCCAAGTCCGCGCAGTTCAATGGCGCCGGCATCCGGTATCAAACCGGAAACCTCACGCTCGATAACGATACGTTTGCAAATAACCAGGATGGCATCCTGGCAACGCCATTCGTTGATGGAACCGGCAATATCATCGTGCAGGGAAGCACGTTTGATCACAACGGAGCCGGTGACGGGCAGAGCCACAACATCTATATCGGCTACCTGAACTCGTTCACCATGACCGACAGCGTGTCGGAGGATGCGAATGTCGGCCATGAAGTGAAAAGCCGCGCCTATAACAACACGATCGAGAATAATCAGATCATCGATGGCGCAACCGGCACGGCGAGCTATTCTATCGACCTGCCGAATGGCGGGAACGATATCATTCAGGGTAATACGATTGAGAAGGGACCAGACGCCAGTTCAGGCGTGATCATTCATGTCGGCGGGCCGATGCTGATGGCTCCGCAAGATACCGTGACGATTACGGATAATACGGTCATCAATAACTACGGGTCCGCGGCCACACTCATCTATAACCAGATGCAGACCCCTGTAACCGCCAGCGGCAACACGCTGGAGAACTTCACATCTACGGACGAGATTACGGGATACGGCACTGTTTCCAACAGCAAGAACGCCAGTGGCGCGGCCGTTGCCAATGTGACGTCGAACGATTTCGGGACTGTGAAGTCCACATTGGACTATCGCAGCAACCCGGCCGCTCAGACAGTGACGCTGACCAAAGCGAGCGAAACGGTTCAGGGCGGCTCGGGCCACCTGACGATAACGACCAGCAAGGGGGCAGAAACGGTCATCGGAGGTTCGGGTGGCATCACGTTCACGGACACAGTGGGCGCATTCGTTTCCACGGCGGCTGGAAGCACCAATCAGATTACCCTGGGAAGTGGCGGCTCGATCAACAGCGCCGGCAACGATACGATTGTCATGCCGAGCAGAGGTGAAGTGTATGTCGCCGTCACCGGGACAGCCGCGATCACCGGATCATCCGGGCCTACCGAGGAACAGTATTTCATAGGCAACGGCGGGGTTGCCACGCTCCACGACCAGGGCGGCGACAACCTGATCTTTGTCCGCCAGGGCGGCAGTCTCACGCTCGACGGCACCAACAAAATGCTGACTCTCGATGAGACCGACGGCACAGCGAACTTCGATTTCGTCAACAGCGGCGGTACCGAGCAGAGCGGCTCGCTGGTGGGTGGCAGCGTGGAGATGAGTGGAAAGGGCGCCATCTCCATGTTTAGCGGAGCTGATACGCCGGCTGTCCTGCACCTCAATAAAGGCGCCTACACGGTTACTGATGTCAGCGGTGGCACGATCTATGCCGGCGCGGCGTCGGTGACGGTGAACAGCGTGGGAAGTCCGACGCTGAGCTTCATCGGCGGCTCCGGGACCGCGAAAATCTATACCGGCCCGGGGTCGGCGCAGATCGTCGCCGGCAGTGGCAGCATGACCGTAACCGACCAGAGCAAGGTCGGGGTGACGTTCGATTTCAATGCGGCTGTCACCGGCGGCACAACCGACATCACCGGCTACAACGCTGCGCACGACAAGCTCGTGTTCCAGGGCTTCGACGGTAACGCGATCGCCAGCCAGTCCGTCAGCGGGGGCGCGCTGCATCTGACGTTGCAGAACAACGCGACCGTTATCCTGGAGCATACGGCGCACTTATAAGGGGTGAATATTCGAAGCGTCGCCGGCTTATCGTGGTGATGGCTGGGCTTGGCCCGGCCATCACCATTTTCTCTCCGCTGTCGATCGCAGTCGGCTCATACGAGAGGGTGCCAACGTCGCGGTACCCCGGCTGTGGCCCGGATTCCCGCTTGCCGCGGGAATGACCGGGTTTTTTTCGCGGGAATGACGGAGAATGGGCCTGCCTTTCGGGCAGCGGCTATCAGCCTTCCGTTTCTTTCAGATCCCGCGCGACGACCGGCGAATGCAACAGGCGCTCGATATGCATCGCGTGATCGAGCGCATGATCGGGCTGGAACGCCAGATCCGGCGCGAATCTCAGCCGCAGCGCATGCGCCACCTGGGCGCGCAGGAATGGCGCCGCCCGTTTGAGCAACGGAAGCAGCGTATCCACGTCCGAACGGCCGAGGCGCGACACAAAAACCATTGCGTGCTTCAGGTCGGGGCTGATCCGGACCTCCGTGACGGTAATGTCCGCCTCCGCCAGCTCAGGGTCGCGGAATTCGCGGCGGGCGAACAGGCCAGCCAGGACGTGGCGGATCTCCTCCGCCACGCGCAACTGCCGCTGCGACGGCGCACCTGGATCCGGCTTTCTCAAGCTGGCACCAACTCCGTCTCGTAGCACTCGATGACGTCGCCGTCCTGAAGGTCGTGGAAGTTGGCGAAGGACAGCCCGCATTCGTATCCACGCGCCACTTCGCGGACGTCATCCTTGAAGCGCTTGAGCTGGCTCAATTCGCCAGAGTGGATAACGACGTTGTCGCGCAGGACACGTACCCCGGCGCCGCGCCGGACGACGCCGTCGGTCACCATGCAGCCGGCCACCTTGCCGACCTTGGTGATGCTGAACACCTTGCGAACCTCGGCGTAGCCCAGGAAGCGCTCGCGTGCCTTGGGTGCGATCTTGCCCTTGACGAGCTTCTCGATGTCGTCCGCCACCTCGTAGATGATCGAGTAGTAGCGGATGTCCACGCCCTCGCGATGCGCCAGGTCGCGCGCCTGCGCGGTGGCGCGCACGTTGAAGGCAATGATCACCGCGTTCGACGCCTTGGCGAGCTGCACGTCGCTTTCGGTGATCTGGCCGACCGCGGCATGCAGTACGCGCACCTTCACCTCGTCGCCGCTTTGTTTCAGGACGGTGGCCTGGATCGCCTCGGCACTCCCCTGCACGTCGGCCTTGATGACGACCGCAACCTCTTTCTGCTCGCCGGCCTGGATGCGGGCGAGCATCTGATCGAGGGTGCCGCGCGCCGCGACCGACCCGGCGGTGGCCTTTTCCCGCAGGCGGCGGCCACGGAACTCGGTTATTTCGCGTGCGCGGCTTTCATTCTCGACCGCCACGAAGGGCTCGCCGGCGGAGGGTACGCCGGCCAGGCCGAGAATCTCGACCGGCGTGGACGGCGCGGCTGATTTCAGCGCGCGGCCCTTGTCGTCGAGCATGGCCCGGACGCGACCCCACTCGGCGCCGGCAACCACGATATCGCCTTGGTGAAGCGTGCCCTTCTGCACGAGTACGGTGGCGACCGGACCGCGCCCGCGATCGAGCCGGCTTTCGATCACCGATCCTTCCGCCGCGCGGGTCGGATTGGCTTTCAGGTCGAGGATTTCGGCCTGCAGCACGATGGCCTCTTCCAGCCGGTCCAGACCGGTCTTCTTGGTGGCGGACACTTCAACGTCCTGCGTTTCGCCACCCATGTCCTCGACGATTACGTCATGGCTGAGCAATTCCTGGCGGACGCGGCCCGGATTGGCGTCCGGCTTGTCCATCTTGTTGATGGCCACGATGATCGGGGCGTTGGCGGCCTTGGCGTGACGGATTGCCTCGATGGTCTGTGGCATGACGCCGTCATCGGCGGCCACCACCAGCACGACAATGTCGGTGACCTGGGCGCCGCGGGAGCGCATGGCGGTGAATGCCTCGTGGCCGGGCGTGTCCAGGAAGGTGATCCGCTGGCCGCTCGGCATCTCCACCTGGTAGGCGCCGATGTGCTGAGTGATGCCGCCGGCCTCTCCGGCTGCTATGTCGGTGGACCGAAGCGCATCCAGCAGCGACGTCTTGCCGTGATCGACATGGCCCATGACGGTTACCACCGGCGGGCGGGAGATCAGCTCGGACTCGGTATCGATGGCGCCTTCCAGGCCGATCTCCACGTCGGATTCGGATACGCGCCGGGCGCGATGGCCGAATTCCTGCACGACCAGCTCGGCGGTGTCGGCAT
This sequence comes from Acetobacteraceae bacterium, assembly GCA_036521275.1. Classification (GTDB taxonomy): domain Bacteria; phylum Pseudomonadota; class Alphaproteobacteria; order Acetobacterales; family Acetobacteraceae; genus DATDIC01. The sequence goes on along the minus strand of DATDIC010000203.1, from coordinate 7,234 downwards.
CGAGGGTTTGCGTGACCGTGGCCATGACGCCGAGCTTCATCAGCGCCTTGATGACTTCGGGCGTACGGGCGGCCATTCGGTTGGCCAGTTCCTGTACGGTGATCTGTTCGGGCAGCACTACGTCGCGCACAACTTTCACCTGATCGGAGCGTAGCCGTTCCAGCTCGGCCTGACGGCGTTCGCGTTCGCGCTGGCGGCGCACGGAGGCAAGGCTGCGAACGCGTTCGTCCTCACCTTCTATGGCGGCCTGCACATCGATGCGACCGGCGCGGCGACGGTCGTCGAGCCCCTTCTTCGGCGCAACGACAGGCGGTTTGCGCGGCGGGAGGCCCGGGCCGGGACGGCGAACTGGGCGGGTCTCGTCGTCGTCCTCGGTAACGCGACCTGTCCGCAGTCGAAGCGTCTCGGTGGGCGCTGCGGGGCCGGATGGAGCAGCGGCTGGACGGCGGCGCTGCTCCTCTGCCGGTCTGGCGGTCGGCGCATGGGCCGCGGGGGCGGTGGAGGAGGGCGCGGCAGCGGCCGCTTCGGCGGCCTGACGGGCGGCTTCCGCCGCCTCCCGCTGGGCGGTCTCCTCGGCTTCGCGGCGGGCTTCCTCCTCGGCCGCCTTGCGGGCTTCCTCCTCGCGGCGGCGTGCTTCTTCGGCGGCCGACAGAATCGAGATCTTTTCCTGCTCGCGCCGTTCGGCTTCGCGCTTGGCGGTTTCCCGCTGCTGCTCGACAAGCGCACGCTGCCGTGCGGCTAGTTCGGTGGCGGTCAGCGCCCTGGCCGGACCGCCCGCTGGCGCGCGCGCCGTTGCCGCCCCAGCGCGGGCGCTGGGTGCGGGCGTCCCGGACACTCCGGGCGCGCTTGGCGGCGTGGGGCCGGGAGCGCGCTTCTTGCGCACTTCGACCTGGACCACCTTGGAACGTCCATGGCTGAAGCTCTGGCGGACGGAGCCGGCATCGACCGTGCGTCCAAGTTCCAGACGTCCGGCAGGCCGCAGCGAAAGCCGGCCCTTATTCGCGTCCTGATCGTTGTTCTCGCTCATTTACCTGCCTGATCTTCACCCAAATGTCGGGCTGAGCCCGATCGTTCAACCCGTGTGTCCGGCGGGACAGATGTTGTCCCGGTCAGCCCTGGAGCGGTTTCACCCAGAGTGAAATCGCTCCAGCTCATGTTTCGCGAGCAATTTCATCAGCCTGAGATCGCCCCGCGATCGCTGTCAGGCCGATATTGCTCTAGTCCAGACAGCCGGCCAACTTCCAGCGTCAGCAACTCGGCCAGCCTGCCCGGCGCGACTGCGACGTGCACGGCTCGATCCCGACCGAACAGCCCACCCAGCGTGGCTGCCGGCAAAGGCGTGAATACCGGCATCCTGGTCTGAATGGCCTCTGACCCCCCGAGGAACCGCCGCCGCTCCTCGGCACTGCCATCGGACGCCTGCAGGATCAGCGCGGCCCGGCCGCCCCGCACCCATTCGCGCGCCCTGTCGAACCCGGCGACAGCCTGGCCGGCCCGACGGGCGAGGCCCAACAATTCCTCGATCCGCCGAACGATACCGGCGCGGACACGATCCGCGAGGTCGTCCGGCGCCCTCACCGGGTTTCGTGCAGCACGCGCAAACGCACCGCGTGTACGCGCCGCTTCTAGCACATCGCCCCGGGCGCTCAACCACATTCCCCGGCCGGGCAGCCTTGCCGCCAGGTCGGGGACCAGTGTCTGGTCCGGGCCGATCACGAAGCGGATCATTCGCTCCTTCGGCAGACGCTCACGAGTGACAATGCAGCGCCGATAAGGACCGCTTTCCTCCGGCAGAGCGTCATCCGCTTCGGACAGATCGGCGTCAGTCGTGGCTCGCCTCCTGCGCCGCCGGCTCATTTTCCGCCGCCGGCTGGCTTTCGTCTGCGAACCAGTGTGCCCGTGCATCCATGACGATCGCGTTGGCGGTGGCCTCGTCCATGCGGTCGGCACCGACGATTTCTATCAGCTCGTCGGACGCGAGGTCGGCGAGATCGTCGAGCGTCTTCACGCCCTTCTCACCCAGAGCGACCAGCATGGCCGGCGTGAGCGCCTCGACCGCGGCGATGTCTTCGGTAACTCCCAGTTCCAACCGACGTTCGTTGAGTTCGGTGTCGCGCCGGGTGAGGAAGGCTTCGGCGCGCCGGATCAGCTCGGCGGCGACGTTTTCGTCGAACCCTTCGATGGAAGCGAGCTCCTCCTGCGGGGTGAAGGCCAGTTCCTCGAGCGAGGTGAAGCCTTCCGTGACCAGCAACCCGGCGATGACGTCATCCACGTCGAGGGCTTCGACGAACAGCGCGCTGCGCCGGCGGAACTCGTCCTGCCGCCGCTCGCTTTCCTCGGCCTCGGTCAGGATGTCGATGTCCCAGCGGGTGAGCTGGGAGGCCAGGCGCACGTTCTGGCCGCGGCGGCCGATCGCCAAGGAAAGCTGGTCGTCAGGGACGACCACTTCCACGCGTCCGGCTTCCTCGTCCATCACCACCTTGGTGACCTCGGCGGGGGCGAGCGCGTTGACGACGAAGGTGGCGGCCTGCGGCGACCAGGGGATGATGTCGATCTTCTCGCCCTGCAGCTCCTGCACGACCGCCTGCACGCGTGAGCCGCGCATGCCGACGCAGGCGCCGACCGGGTCTATGGAGGAATCCCGGCTGATGACAGCCATCTTGGCGCGGGAGCCAGGATCGCGGGAGACCGCCTTGATCTCGATGATGCCGTCGTAAATCTCGGGCACTTCCTGGGCGAACAGCTTGGCCAGAAAGCCTGGATGGGTGCGGCTGAGGAAGATCTGTGGTCCACGTGGTTCCTCGCGCACGTCGTATATATAGGCACGCACGCGGTCGCCGTTGCGGAAACTTTCGCGCGGGATCAGCTCGTCGCGGCGCAACAGCGCCTCGGCGCGGCCGAGCTCGACCATCAGGTTGCCGTACTCGGTGCGCTTGACGATGCCGTTGACGATTTCGCCGACGCGGTCCTTGAATTCCCCGAACTGCTTCTTGCGTTCGTACTCGCGGACCCGCTGGACGATGACCTGCTTGGCGGTTTGCGCGGCGATGCGGCCGAAATCGATCGGCGGCAGCGGATCGACCAGGTGCTGGCCGAGCTGGATGTCGGGCTGGAATTTGCGGGCGATGTGGACGGGGATCTGGGTTTCCTCGTTTTCCACGGTCTCCACGGCTTCGGTCCAGCGCGACAGGCGGACATCGCCGGTCTTGCGGTCGATGGTGGCGCGGATGTCTTTTTCGTGCCCGTACTTGGCGCGGCCGGCCTTCTGGATGGCCTGCTCCATCGCCTCGATCACCTCCTCGCGGTCGATATTCTTCTCCCGCGCGACGGCGTCGGCGACCAGCAGCAGTTCCGGGCGGGCGATGGCGGTTTCCATGATGGCCCTCTTGGCTAATCTTTGGTCAGTTCGTTGGAACAGGGGGCGACGTAGTCGCGGCGATCAGTGCATCGGTGAGCAGCAGCTTGGCGCGCCGGATGTCGCGCAGTGGAAGCGTAACCTCCGACCCGTCGTCAAGGCGGAGGCGCGCGGCGTTGTCGTCGGCACCGAGCACGATGCCGGAGAACCGCTTGCGGCCTTCGACAGGGGCGTTGGTTTCAGCGCGGGCGAGGTGGCCGGCAAAGCGGTTCCAGTCCTTTACACGTACCAGCGGTCGGTCGATGCCGGGCGAACTGACCTCCAGTGTCCAGGCACTTGGCATCAGGTTGGCAACGTCGAGCACGGCGCCGAGCGCGTGGCTGATGGTTTCACAATCTCCCACCGACATGGCGGCGTCATCGGCGCGATCGGCCATGACCTGCACGGTGGGTCGATTGTCCTGCCCCATCAGGACGACGCGCACCAGTTCGTACCCCATGTCTTCCAGCGTGGGGGCGACGGCGGCCGCGAGGCGGCTTTCCAGAGAGTTGGTCGGCAGATGGGCGTCCAAAACAAAAAAGGCGGCCCGTGAAGGCCACCCCCCGTAACAGAGCGGAGAATGATTATAGAGCCCAGATAGCCCTTCCCGTCGGTCCCTGCAAGAGCGGGTTGCGGCAACCTTCGGGACGGGGCGGCGGTTTTTCGCCAAACATTAATCATCGCACGGCCATCGTCCGCTCAGGAGGCTCTGCGTGCGACGCTTGGAATGCCTGGACGGGCTGCGCGGCGTGCTCGCGATGTACGTGCTGCTGTCGCACATGGCGCCGTTTGCGGCCGTGCCGGGCTGGGCCGCCCGTCCGCTGTCGCATGGCGAAGCAGCAGTGGATATTTTTTTCATCCTGAGCGGGATGGTGATCGTACGATCCCTGCAGGCGTTTCAGTACGCCGCGCCGCCGTTCCTGATCGCTCGGGTCGGGCGCATTTTTCCGGTGTTTCTGGCGGTGTTTCCGTTTGCCGCGGCGATCCAGGTGATCCCGACGGGGTTCGCATTGATGCCGTGGATCGGACCCGACAGCCTGGCATGCTCGACCTGGTCCGGGGGCTGGCGGCCGAACTGGGTGGCCGAGATTGCCGCCCATCTGACCATGACGCACGGCTTGTTCCCGGACGCCGTGCTGCCGGACGTGTGGGTCAGCTTTCTCGGCGCGGCCTGGAGCCTGAGCACCGAGTGGCAGTTCTATATCGTTGTGGCATTGCTGGCGGGGCCGCTGGGACGTGGGCGGATCAGCACCACGCATCTGGTGCTGATTTTCCTCGGACTAGCGGCGGCCGGTATCGCCTGGCAGGGGATGGCGCCATCCGGCTGGGGCTTCAGCCGCGCGTTCCTGCCGAACAAGGCGCAATATTTCGCGCTCGGCATTGCCGGGGCGGTGCTGCAACAGCGGCCGGACGCTGCAAGCTCCCGTGGGTACGCGATGACTTTGGGCGCGGTGCTGCTTGAATGCGGCGTTCAGGGCGGGGTGGAGAAGATGGCGGCGCCGCTGCTGTGGACGGCGTGCCTGGCGGCGGAGATGGGGCTCGGCGGACGCGGGACGGCGATGCTGGCGACACTGCTGCGGCGACGGGAGATGCTGTGGCTGGGAGCGGTTTCGTATTGCATCTACTTGGTGAACGGGCCGGCGCAGAAGCTGCTGGGAGCGGTTCTGGCGCGGCTGAGCCACGGTGATGGCGCAATGTTCACGGCCGTCTGGATTCCCGGTGCGATCCTGCTGCCTGTTTTGCTGTCGTGGATGCTGCATGTGACGGTCGAGCAGGCCGGGCAGCGCTGGGGAAAGGCGGCAAGCCTGCGGGTGAAGCTGGCGTCGGGCACATAGCGCCTGGCGGCGGAATGGTTCATCGTCGTTCTGTGATCCGACAAGGGGAGTGGAACGATGGAGGGACCGGAACGGGTCGCCGGCCTGGGCCGGCGCGCCGTGCTGCCTGCCGTGGCGTTGGGCGCGTTCGCTCCGCGGGCGCTGCACGCACAGCCGGTCGCGGTGACGAATTCGCCGCGCAACGTCGACGATCTGGTACCGGCGATCGACGGGATTGCCCGCGACGCGATGCAACGCAGCGGCGTGCCTGGGATGGCGATCGCGGTCGTGCACCAGGATCGGGCGATCTTCCTGCGCGGCTTCGGCGTGCGGCAGGCCGGGATGCCGGAGCCGGTCGATGCGGATACCGTGTTTCCGCTCGCTTCATTGTCGAAGCCGATTGCCTGCACGGTGGTTGCGGCGCTGGTCGGTGATGGTGTGGTGGCGTGGGACGACCCGATCATCCGGCATATGCCAGAGTTCGAGATGTACGACCCCTGGGTCACACGCGAGGTGACGCTGCGCGACATGTTCACTCACCGCAGCGGGCTGCCGGACCATGCGGGCGATCTGCTGGAAGACATGGGCTACGGGCGCGATGCGGTGCTGTTCCGGCTGCGCTATCAACGGCCGGCGAGCAGCTTCCGATCCCATTACGCCTACACGAATTTCGGCTTTACCGCCGCGGCGGTGGCGGCGGCGCGCTCGACCGGGACTGACTGGGACGAGATCTCCGCGGGGCGACTGTATCAGCGGCTTGGGATGCAGCGGACCAGCTCGCGTTTTGCCGATTTCGCCAGGGAGGCGAACCGCGTGCGAAGCCACGTGCGATCGGGCAACAACTGGGTTGCCCGTTATACGCGCGAGCCTGACGCACAATCGCCGGCCGGCGGGGTGACATCCTCGGTGCGGGACCTGGCAAACTGGATGCGGCTGCAACTGAGCCGCGGCAAGCTGGATGGGGAGCAGATCGTTGCCATGGATGCGATCGACGAGACGCATCGGCCACAGATACTACGCTCGCCGCCGCAGAATCCGGCGCTGGATCGGGCGGGGTTCTATGGCCTGGGCTGGAACATCGATTACACCGATCAGGGCGGGGTTGCCTGGGGCCATTCGGGGGCGTTCGGTTTTGGGGCGGCGACGTGCGTCAGCCTATTGCCTGGAGCGGAGCTGGGCATCGTGGTGCTGACCAATGCGCAGCCGATCGGCGTGCCGGAAGCGATCTGCCGCAGCTTTCTCGATCTGGTGCTGACGGGAAAGGTGGAGAAGGACTGGGTGACTCTGTACGGGCAATTGTTCACTACCGCAATGACGCCGAACTATGGAACGTCGATCGACTATGAAGTGCCTCCGGAGCCGTTACTGCCTGCGTTGCCGGCGGCGGCGTACGTTGGCATCTACGACAATGAGCTGTACGGCCCGATCGAGATTGCGGGCAGCGAGGGAAATCTGTTGATGGCGCAGGGGCCGGGGCCAAACAGGTTCCGGTTGCGACATTTCGATCGGGACGTCTTTACCTATCAGCCGATTGGGGAGAATGCCGAGGGCGCGAGTGCCGTGTCGTTCGCGGTCGGGGCGGACCGGAAGGCTGTTTCGGTCACGGTCGAGAACCTGGACGTGGAGCACCAGGGCAGTTTCGTTCGTCGGAAGGGAACGCCGTGAGACGTCTTGCGTGTTGCTGGTGGTGTGCGGGCGCGATCCTGCTGCTGGTGGGCTGCATCGATGCGACGGCGGCAGGTGCCGCGCCGGTGGGCATCAGGCAGGTCGAGTTTATCGATGCGCGCGGCGGCGGGCGGCATCTGGCGCTGTCGATGTTCTATCCGGCCGGCGCCGACCTGCATGGCAGCGAGCGGTTCGTGATGCCGCTGTTCACCAACCTGGAGCTGTACCGCAACGCGCCCTTCGCCGCCGGGGACGAGCGCCACCCGCTGGTGATGTTTTCGCACGGTCGCGGCAGCAACGGGCTCTATTACGCCTGGTTCGCCGCCTATCTGGCGTCGCATGGGTTCATTGTCGCGGCGCT
>DATDIC010000202.1:0-5624 GCA_036521275.1 Acetobacteraceae bacterium | reverse complement strand
GCGGCCAGCGCGCGATCGCCGGTGACCTGGCCGGAATAGTAGCCGCGGGTGAAACGCGAGCCGCCGAGATAGAATTGTTCCACAGGCGGCAGGATATCCGGGGAGAGCTGCCCGGTCAGCAACCCCATCAGAGCCACGCTGGCATTCGGCAGAGGATAGAACAGGGTCTGCGTGCGGCTCATTTCGAAGTTGAACTTGAAGAAGTCGCCGCTGCGTTCGCCCGGTCGTGGGGCGTTGAAGGAATTGTCGGGCGAGGCGCCGAGTATGGGCACGCCCTGGGACAGACGGACAGCGACGAGATTGAGGGCATTGCGGTCGCCGCCCAGCAGCAGGTCGGAGCGAGCCCAGTCGCCGCCTGTGCGCAGCACGCGAAGGGAGTCATAGCTGGCGAGCGCGCGGACCCCGGTGGTAGTCAGGGTGATGGTCGATTGGATACCGTCGAAGGCACCGTAGACGTTCAGATTCTGCAGCCGGGAGCGGATCACCGGATAGGTGACCTGCGTGCCAAAGACGCCGGTGGTGCCGTTGTAGCCTTCGGCCGCGAATACTCCGATCGGTACCGTGGGGCCGAAGCCGCCATAGACGCGTACCTTGAGCCCGGAGGAGCCGGCAAATACGTCAGTCGAGACCTGGCCGAAGTTCTCGCTGTTCGGGAACGCATGGTAGAGCGAGAGTTCGGTTCTTTCGCCGTACTCGGTGAAACTGTTCAGGTCCACCACGGCGAGACCTTCGATCGGCCCGGTAAACGGTGACGCCCGGTTATCGGCCAGCGCCGTAACGTTGACCGGCTGGCGGCTGACCTCGGCGATGAGGTTCACCGCGCCCGGTTCCTCGGTGGAGGGTTGCAGCACCGCATGCAGGGTGACGCCGGGCACGTCCTGCGCCAGCAGCAGATAGCGTTCGAGCGTGACGGAATCGATGGGGCGTTTTTCGGTCAGCCGGTTGAGGAAGCGCAGTACCTGGGTGCCGGCGGGTCCGATATCGCCAGCTAGCCGGACGCTGGCGATGCGGCCTTCAGTGACGACGAAGCGCAGCGTGCCGGCGGCATCGATGTTGGCGGAAACAGCAGAGAGCACGTAGCCGTCGGCGCGGTATTGCCGCAGGATACCCGTGCGCGCGGCTTCTATACGGCTGAGCGGCACATCGGGACCGGTGAGTCCCTGGGTGAGTGACTCTATCTCGGCGGCTGGGTAGGCGGTGACACCTTCCACGACGACGCGGGTGATGTGCACCGGACGGTTCGGTACCGGCGATGGTGCCGGGAGTGGCGCGGGCGGTACCGCCGGTGAGACCACTGGCGGCTGCGCCGGTGCGATGCGCGGCAGCGGCGAGCCCTGCGGCACCAGTTGGCCGGCTGGGGGAAGCGGCAGTTGGGGCGGCGCCTGCGCCAAAACCGGAGCCGCGGTGAGCAGCAGCAGGCCAGCAACAAGACCGCCGCGGGCGGCAGCATGGCGATACTGTCGGCCCTTCGACACGAATTTCCCCCCAGCCCCTAGGGACGGTGGTTAGGCGCGCCGATACAGGGATCGCAAGCGCCCAGTAACGAGTCGAACGGTCGGAACACGCCGAATGTCCGCCGCTGTGGCATCCGCGCATGATGCCTGCATTGACGGGCGGTGCTTCACCGGAAGCGAGGATGAGCAGGATCATCACAAGCCCGGCAATCACGGTGGTAGGCGGTGGAACAGCGTGCTACGCTGGTTGTCGGCTTCCTCGACTGGCCTGACTTGTCCGATCATCCTTGTTCGATCACCGGCATTTTCGACGGGAGGGCACATGCCGCTTGATGTTCTCAGTGGCCGCGGCCACGGCTTCATCCTGACCGACCCGGCTCCATGCTGCACGCTGACCGAGGCGGTCGAACGTCTGGGACTGAGGCCAGTCCCGGGCGATCTGCTCGAAGCTCATCGGCGCGAGCAGGTGCGCCGCAATCCAGCCAGTTTTTTCTATCGGCACCGCTGGATAGCGCCGTTGCTGACGGTTTCCAGTTTTGCTGTGAGCGTGGCAGGTGCGGCGCTGGTCGGCACCTCCGTGGCGGCGGTCTCCGTGATCCTGGCGGGGATGCTGCCGGCACTGGCGGGCATTGTGCTGGCGTCGCGCAAGGTGCGCGGTGAGGCGTATTGGGTCGAGCGGCGCATCCTGGAGCGCGAGTTGGCCGGGGCGAAGATTCCGACCGCCATCCGGGGCGTAGCCTATGCAACGAAGCGGGAGTTTCCGCCGGCTCGATTGATCTTAGGAGAGTTGCGGCAAGACACGGTGGTGCTCGATCCGTACCTGATCGCCGAGTACGGTGACGACCGCGTGGTGCTGGGCATCTGGGATGGGTCTGAGGTGATCGCCTGCGCGAATCCACAGGGCTGACCTTCGGCGTTTCCGCCGGCGCGTGGGGTGAGAGTTGAGCGATCAGGGTGACTTCGCCGTCGCGCTGGTGCGGGAGGCGGGCGCGTTGGCGCGCCGGATGCGTGAGTCGCTCGGCGCGGTGGACGCGAAGGATCCGCTCGACTTCTGCACGGAGGCCGATCACCGAATCGAGCAGTTGGTGCGCGAGCGAATCGCCGCGCGCTTCAACGAGCCTGTGCTGGGCGAAGAGGCGGGTGGCGGACCGGCATCGCGGCTGTGGGTGGTCGATCCGATCGATGGGACGGTGAATTTCATTCACGGCACGTCGCGGTGGTGCATCTCGCTGGCTTTTGTGGTCGAGAGCCGGGTTGAGCTGGGGGTGATCTTCGCACCGGCGGAACAGCGATTGTTCGTGGCCGAGCGCGGCTCGGGCGCGCGATTGAACGATGCGCCGATGCGGGTGAGCGGAATGGCGCATGGGGCGGGCCCGGTGGTGGAGGTGGGGTGGTCGAGCCGGCGACCCATCGGTGCCTATGCCGCGCTGATCGAGCGGCTGATCGGCGCCGATATGGAATTCCGGCGGCATGGATCGGGGGCGCTGGGAATGGCCGATGTGGCGGCCGGGCTGAATGACGCTTACGTGGAACTGCATATCAACGCCTGGGATGTGGCGGCCGGGCTGCTGCTGGTGCAGGAGGCAGGCGGCTGGACGAACGACTATTTGCGGGGCGACTGGGCTACACAGGGAAACCCGATCAGTGCCTGCACACCCGAATTGCAGGACAGGCTGGCGAAGGTCACCGGGATCGCCTGACCCACCTTGATCGGCCGGGCGGAATGGACGACGCTCGACCGACACGAAAAGGCTGGGAGAGGGAAATGGTGAGAATTGCAGCGGTCGCATTCGGGATGGCGCTGGGATTGGGGACGGCTTCTGCCGATACGCTGGTGGTTTGCACCGAGGCGAGTCCGGATTTCCTGAATGCGCAACTGAGCACCGCCAATACCAGCTTCGATGTCAGCGAGCAGGTGGCCGACCGGCTGGTGGAGATGAAGATCGGCGGGTCCGACCTGGTTCCGGGACTGGCCGAGTCCTGGGCTGTTTCGCCGGACGGGCTGACGTATACGTTCAAGTTGCGGCACGGCGTGAAATGGCAGTCGAACGCGACGTTCAAACCGACGCGGGAGATGAACGCCGACGACGTGGTGTTCAGCTTTCAGCGCATGTTCGACAAGTCGAACCCGTTCTATAAGAGCGCCAACGGGAATTTTCCGGAATTCGTCGATCTGGTGCAGCCGAACCTGCAGTCGATCGAGAAGGTGGACGACTATACGGTAGTGATGCGACTGAAGGCGCCGCTGGCGCCGCTGCTGCCGTCGCTGTCCATGCAGCCGTTTTCGATCTGGTCGGCGGAGTATGCAGCGGCGTTGGAGAAATCGGGTAAGCTGGGCGACCTGGATCGCGCGCTGATCGGTACCGGGCCGTTCAGTTTCGTGCAGTACCAGCAGGACGCGGTGGTGCGGTTCCGGGCGTTCCCGGATTTCTGGGGCAAGGGCGGTGAGCAGCCGGACCGTGTCGCCAAGGTGGATAATCTGGTGTTCGCGATCACGCCGGACGCGTCGGTTCGGTATGCCAAGCTGCGCACGAACGAGTGTCAGATCGCGCGCTATCCCAACCCCGCGGACTTGCCGGCGATGCGGGCCAACCCGGACCTGAAGGTGCAGGAAGCCGAGATTGCCGGTACCAATTATATCTATTTCAACAATACGAAGAAGCCATTCGATGACAAGCGGGTGCGGCAGGCATTGGCGATGGCGATCGACATGCCGGACCTGGTGAAGGCGGTGTTCCAGGGTGGCGGGACGCCGGCGGCGGCGCTGGTGCCGCCTTCGTTGTGGGGGCACAACACGTCGCTGAAGCCATACAAATACGATCCGGAGGCGGCCAAGAAGCTGCTCGACGAGGCTGGGTATGCGAACGGGTTTTCCACCGACCTGTGGGCGATCCCGGTGGTGCGCGCGTATATGCCGAACGGGCGGCGTACCGCCGAAATGATTCAGGCGGACTGGGCAAAGATTGGCGTAAAGGCCAGGATCGTTACCTATGAATGGGGTGAGTATCTGAAGCGGGCGCGGGCCGGCGAAGCGGATGTCGGCATGCTCGGCGGGACCTGGGATTACCCGGACCCGAGCGAGATCATGCTGGGATTCCTGTGTCTTTCGCCCGGCAATTCCTCGCACTATTGCGACAAGGCGTATGACGACGCGGTTGACAAGGCCAACGTGGTGAACGATCAGGCGGATCGGGCGAAGCTGTATGAGCAGGCACAGCAGGTGATGTATGACGACGTGCCGCTGGTTCGGCTGGCAAACGTGAAGGCGTACGTGCCGGTGCGCAAGAACGTGGAGGGGTTCAAGCTGCATTTCCTGGGTGGTCAGCCGTTCGGTGGCATTTCATTAGGAAAGTGAAAAAGGTTTTCGGCGGGTGCCCGAGCGCGCGATCCATCGCATGACGGCGGACGAGTTCCTGTCCTGGCACGAGGGGCAGGAGCAGCGGTACGAGCTGGTGGATGGGGTTCCGGTGGCGATGGCGGGCGCGCGCCGTCGGCATGACCAAGTGGTCGTGAACGCGCTTGTCTGCATCGGAGGGCAGCTCGGGGTCGGGCCGTGCCGCCCGTTTTCCAGCGACACGGCGGTGCGGATTTCCGCGTATCAGATCCGGTATCCGGATGTTGGTATCGATTGCGGACGATTCCTGGACGAGGAGCTAGCGGCGGATGCGCCGGCGCTGGTCCTGGAGGTTCTCTCGGAGGGCACCCGGGCGTTCGACACTCTCGGCAAGCTGGAGGAGTATAAATCGGTCGCCAGCCTGCGGCATATCGTGCTGGTCGATACGGATGAGCCCAGGATAATCTATTGGAGCCGCGCGATGGGCGAAGCGTGGAGTTATCGAACGCTTGGCGGGCTGGATGCCACGCTGGCAATTGTCGATCCGGGGGTCGCGGTGCCGCTTCGAACGTTGTATTCGGGGCTGACATTCCGCCAGAAGCCGCGGCTGGTTACCGAGGTCGAACTGCCGTCACCGCATTGATCGCCGGTACGAGCGCCTGAATACACTGGAAGGACATCGAGATGCAGCTTGCGTTAGCGACGTGGCAGGAGGTGGAGGAGTATCTCCGCACCTCGCGAGGGATCATCGGTCCGATCGGATCAACCGAGCAACATGGGCCGAACGGGCTGATCGGCACGGACCATCTGGACGCGGAGTTCGTGGCGAAAGGCGT
>DATDIC010000201.1:0-10190 GCA_036521275.1 Acetobacteraceae bacterium | reverse complement strand
AAGCGGCTGCCGTCCGAGTATCTGCGCGAGCATGTCTGGCTCACGACGCAGCCGATGGAAGAGCCGGAGCCGTGGACGCACCTGCTCGACATCATTGAATGGATCGGCTGGGACAGGCTGCTGTTCGCGACGGACTATCCGCACTGGGATTATGACAGCCCGGCGCAGTGCCTGCCGCTGCCGATCAGCCGCGAGCAGCGATCGCGGTTATTCCACGACAATGCGCGGGCGCTGTTCCGCGCGGCGTGAGCACACGCGCCGGCGATGACCACGCCCAGCGTCACGGCCGAGCGCCCGCCGTCAACACGCGGCAAGTCTCGCGTTTCCGCATTGCTGAGGGCACTGGCGCGTCGAAAGCTCGCGCTGTTCGGCTTGGCGGTGATCGCCGTGATGGTCCTGCTGGCGGCAGCGGCGCCATTGGTTGCGCCATATCCCTATGACCAGCAGCTTGCCGACGGCATAAGCCTGGACGGCGCACCGCTCCCACCTGACATGAAATACTTGCTCGGCACGGATCTGCTCGGACGGGACCTGCTGTCGCGCCTGATCTATGGCGCGCGCACGTCACTGGTCATCGGCGTGGTGGCGAACGGCGCCTCGGTGATGATCGGATCGTTCATCGGCATCGTGGCCGGATTCTTCGGCCGATGGCTCGGTGCCGCGCTGATGCGCTTCACCGACCTGATGATGGCGTTTCCTGCCCAGTTGCTCGCCATCCTGCTGGCTGCACTGTTCAGCCCGAGCCTGTGGATCGTGGCCCTGGTCATTGCGATGGTAAACTGGGTGCAGGTGGCACGCATCGTCTATACTGAAACCCGCTCCCTGGCCCGCCGCGATTTTGTGGAGGCCGAACGCGGACTGGGTGCGGGCATGCCACGCATCCTGCTGCGTCATATCCTGCCGCACCTATTCCCTACTCTGCTGGTATTCGGCACGCTCGGGATCTCCACGTCGGTGTTGCTGGAGGCGACGCTGAGTTATCTCGGCATCGGTGTACAACCGCCAATACCGAGTTGGGGCAACATCATTTCCGAAAACCAGAGCTATTTCGGCAGCGCGCCCTGGCTGGTGTTCTTTCCCGGGATTGCCATCATCCTGCTGGCGTTGTCGTTCAACCTGGTGGGTGACGCGCTGCGCGACATCCTTGATCCGATGCAGAAGGGGCGGCATTGATGGCTGCCTATCTCGGTCGGCGGATCCTCCAGTCGCTGCTGATCCTGGTCGGAATCAGCATAGTGACGTTCGTGCTGCTTTATATGCTTCCCGCCGATCCGGCCGCCCAGGTCGCCGGCCGCAGCGCGAGCCCGGCGATGATCGCGAATGTGCGCCATGAACTCGGCCTCGACCAGCCGATTTATAAACAGTATTTCCGCTACGCTGGCGGGCTGCTGCAGGGCAATCTCGGCCGTTCCTATCTGGAACGTACCGAAGTCACCACGCTGATCGCGTCGCGCTTTCCCGCCACGCTCCAGTTGATGATCGGTGGCGTCATCTGCGAGCTCGCATTGGGGCTGACGATCGGCATCATTGCGGCACTGCGGCGTGATTCGCGGGTCGACCAAATATTGATGGTAACGATGTTCGTCACGGTGTCGTCGCCGCAATTCGTACTTGGTATCATATTGCTTTACGTGTTCGCCTTCGAGCTCGGCTGGTTCCCGATCGGTGGCTACGGCGGATTGCGACATCTGGTGTTGCCATCGCTCACGCTCGGCATCCTCGGTGCCGGCTGGTACGGGCGAATGATGCGCTCCAGCATGCTGGACGTGCTGCGACAGGACTATATCCGCACGGCCCGCGCCAAGGGATTGTCGCGGATCACCATTGTCCTCGGCCACGCACTGCCGAATGCCGTGCTGCCGATCATCGCGATGATCGGCATCGATATCGGCAACTTCATGGGTGGCTTCGTGGTGGTGGAGAGCGTGTTCGGCTGGCCGGGTATAGGCAACCTGACCTGGCTGGCTATCCAGCGGATCGACATTCCGATCATCATGGGAGTGACGGTGATTTCCGCCTGCGCGATCGTGATCGGCAATCTGCTGGCCGACATCATCGTACCGGCGATCGATCCGCGCATCAAGCTTAAATAACCCGGAGAGGAAACAACATGTTTATTCACAAACGGATGTTGCTGATGGGCGCGCTGGCGGTCGCCATGAGCGCCCTGGCGGCGCCGGCCCGCGCCGATGCCATCAAGCAGGGCGGCTCGATCACCGTCGCATGGAAGGACGACCTTGCCACGCTGGATCCGGCAATCGGCTACGACAACGAGAACTGGGCAGTCATCAAGGCAATGTTCAGCCGGTTGATGGACTATGCGCCAGGCAGCCCTGACCTGGTCAAGGATCTGGCCACGGACATCCAGATTTCGCCGGACAAACGGACTTACACCTTCAAGCTGCGCCAGGGCGTGAAATTCACCAATGGCCGCGAGCTGACCGCCGATGACGTGAAGTACTCGCTAGACCGCACGGTCAACCCAAAGACGCAAAGCCCCGGCGCAAGTTTCTACAAATCAATCGATGGATACGACGATGTCACCGCCGGCAAGGCAGATTCGCTGTCGGGGGTGAAGGTCATCGACCGATATACCGTCTCGATCGAGCTGTCCCATCCGGATGCGACGATATTCCATGTCCTGGCGCTGAATTTCTCCAGCGTGGTCCCCAAGGAGGAAGTGGAAAAATGGGGCGCCGATTTCGGCAAGCATCCAGTGGGTTCCGGCGCTTTCAAACTGGGGGAATGGACGCTCGGCCAACGCATCGTGCTGGAGCGCAACAAGGATTACTACAAGCCGGGCCTGCCGTATCTCGACAAGATCGTCATGGATGTGGGCCAGGAGCCGTCGGTCGCCTTGCTGCGCCTGGAACGCGGCGAAGTGGATGTTCTCGGCAATGGTATTCCACCCGGACGGTTCCTTGAAGTGACGCGGAACCCAGAGTTCAGCAAGCTTGTCGTGCACGGGCCACAACTGCGGACGAGCTACATCTCAATGAATGTCAATATGAAACCATTCGACGATGTGCGGGTCCGTCGTGCCATCAACATGGCGATCAACAAAGACCGGATCAACCGCATCCTGAATGGACGAGCATTGCCGGCTAACCAGCCGCTGCCGCCCGGTATGCCGGGATACGACAAAGATTACAAAGGCTACCCTTACGATCCGGCTCAGGCAAAGGAATTGCTGAAGCAGGCCGGCTTGGCCGACGGATTTTCGACCGTGCTCTACAGCAGCAATATCGATCCCGACCCGCGGGTGGCACAGGCAATTCAACAGGATCTCGCCGGGATCGGCATCAAGGCGGAGGTCAAATCGCTTGACGAGGCCAACGTTATCGCCGCTGGCGGCGAGCCGAACCGGGCGCCGATGATCTTTTCGGGCGCTATGGCCTGGGGTGCGGACTTTCCCGATCCGTCCGACTTCTATGGGCCCATCCTGGGCTGCGCCGCCCTGACCAAGGGCACGTGGAACTGGGCGTGGTATTGCAACAAGGCGGTGGAGCAGGAAGCACTCAAGGCCGATGCCATGGTGGATCCGGCACAGTCAGGCGACCGCGACAAGCTGTGGGGCACGATTTTCGAGAAGGTCATGGAAGATGCCCCGTGGGTGCCGATCTACAACAACCTGCGCTACCAGATGCATTCACCGAAAGTTGGGGCGGCTGATGCACTCTACGTGGATCCCACCCGCACGCCGTTCAACTACGAAGTTGTTTACGACAAGACCGTACAATAACCTGGCACCCGCCCGTGCGCCGCGGCGCTGATCTCAGCTTGTGGGGCCCTGGTGCCCCACGAGCGATGGGCGTCCCGCCGGATCAGATCGGCAGTGTGCGAAACCACCCGGATTTGCCGTCGGCGCAATCGGCGACCGAACCGGTTTTGATGGTGCGTGATCTCAGCGTTGACGTGGCAACACCGGAAGGTGCCAGGCGCGTTGTGAACTCACTCAGTTTCGATGTGGCTGCGGGAGAGACGCTGTGCATCGCCGGCGAATCCGGTTCCGGCAAGTCGCTGACTGCGCTTTCTATCATGCGCCTGCTGCCCGCGCCTGTGGCGCGCATTGCCGACGCCTCGATCCGCATGGGCGGCCGGGATCTGCTCGCTCTCTCGGAAACCGAGATGCGGGCGGTGCGTGGCGGTGAGATCGGCATGGTGTTCCAGGAGCCGATGACCTCGCTCAATCCCGTACTCAGCATCGGCCGGCAGCTTACGGAAGTGATCCTGGCCCATCGCGCCATTTCGGCAGCCAAGGCGCGGCGGATCGCGATCGACATGCTGGACCGCGTGCGCATCGCCGACGCACGGCAACGGATGCAGCAGTACCCTCATGAATTGTCGGGCGGCATGCGCCAACGCGTGATGATCGCCATCGCGATCGCCTGCAATCCCAGGCTGCTGATCGCGGACGAACCGACCACGGCGCTGGACGTCACCATTCAGGCGCAGATCTTGTCGCTGATCGGTGACCTGCAGCGTGAGCACGGTGCGGCGGTCATCCTGATTACCCATAATATGGGTGTGGTGGCGGAGATGGCCGATCGGGTGGTCATCATGCATGACGGCAGGCTGATCGAGCAGGGTACCTGCCACGCGATCTTCGCGGCACAGAGCCAGGAGTACACGCGCCATTTGCTTGCTGCGGTACCGAAGCTCGGGGGGATGGCTGGAACAGACCGGCCGTTGCGGTCGCGTGCTGGAACGAAAGAGATCAATGAGCGCCCGATCGTGGAGGTCAAGGACCTGACGGTGCGATTTGATATCCGGGGCGGTGTGCTGCAGCGGGCCGTGCGGCGGGTCCACGCCGTGGAGAGCGTCAGTTTCCAGCTTCGCCGTGGCGAGACCCTGGCGCTGGTGGGCGAGTCCGGCTGCGGGAAGACAACCACCGGAAAGGCGCTGATGAACCTGATCGACTGGCAAGGGCACATCAGCATTGCCGACCAAGCGATCGAAACGCTGCCGCGGGCCTCGATGGCTGCGGTTCGCAGAAACATTCAGTTGATCTTCCAGGATCCGTACGCCTCATTGGATCCGCGGATGAGCGTCGGGGAACTGGTTGGCGAACCGCTGGTAATCCATCGGCTCGCTCACGGCACCGAACTGGCGGACCGTGTCGCCTGGCTGTTCCGGCGGGTTGGCCTGATGCCGGAGCACATGCAGCGGCACCCGCACGAGTTTTCCGGCGGGCAGCGCCAGCGCATCTGCATCGCCCGCGCCCTGTCGCTGTCGCCCAAGGTGATCGTTGCCGACGAGAGCGTTTCGTCCCTGGATGTGTCGGTGCAGTCGCGGGTACTCGACCTCCTGCAGGAGCTCCAGGACGATCTCGGAGTAGCTTACCTCTTCATATCGCATGATATGGCCGTGGTGGAGCAGATCAGCCACCGGGTCGGTGTGATGTATCTCGGACAGATCGTTGAAATGGGCGATCGGGCGCAGATTTTCGAGGACGCCAGGCACCCATACACGCGCCGCCTGCTCGATGCGGTTCCGATCGCTGACCCGACACATCGACAGGCTGCGTTTCGGCGCATCGAAGGAGAAATCCCAAGTCCAGTCCATCCGGTCGGCTACCAGCCGGTTCTGGAATTGCTGGACGAGGTCGCGCCCGGGCATCTCGTCGCGCGGCAGCACCAGGGCCGCTGACGCCGCCACGTTCTGGACGTATTGCCGTTATATGTATAGACATGTTGCTCTAAGCGCTGGGACATCACTATGCGCATCAATCGGCTTTGGAAGAACGCGAATCTCGTCACGCTGGCACCGTCGGGCGCCGGCCGTGCCGATCAGCAGGCTGGCATCGTCCTGAATGGTGCCGTCGCGGCCAGCGAAGGGCGGATCGTGTATGCCGGGCCGCAGGACGGGCTCAGGGATGAGGTTGCGGATGATATCATCGACTGCGGCGGACGATGGATCACGCCGGGGCTGATCGACTGCCACACCCATCTCGTCTATGCCGGCGACCGCGCGCAGGAGTTCGAACGGCGGCTCGCGGGCGCAAGTTACGAGGAGATTGCGCGCGCCGGCGGCGGCATCCTCTCCACTGTGAACAATACTCGCCGGGCAAGCGAGGTGGAGCTGGTCTCCGCCACCCTGCCGCGCCTGGACGCGTTGCTCGCGGAAGGCGTGACCACGATCGAAATCAAATCGGGCTACGGCCTGGAACTGGCGATTGAGTCCAGGCAGTTGCGTGCCGCACGCGCGCTGGCAGGCCAGCGCGACGTGGACGTGGTGACCAGCTTCCTGGGCGCGCACGCCCTGCCGCCCGAAGCAGCGGGCGACAAGGACCGCTTCATCGCCCGGATCTGCAACGAGATGCTGCCGGCGATCGCAGCCGAGGGTCTCGCGGACGCGGTCGATGGGTTCTGCGAGAATATCGGGTTTTCACCGGCACAGATCGCGCGCGTGTTTGCCGCCGCGAAACGGCACGGTCTGCCGGTGAAGCTGCATGCGGACCAGCTATCGGACCTGGGGGGTGCCGCGCTGGCGGCCGAGGCGGGGGCGCTGTCGGCCGATCATTTGGAATACGCCAGCGAGGCCGGCGCCGCCGCGATGGCGCGTGCCGGCACCGTCGCCGTGCTGCTGCCCGGCGCCTATTACTTCATCCGCGAGACGCACCCGCCGCCGATTGAGGCATTCCGCCGCCATGGTGTCCCGCTGGCGCTGGCGACGGACAGCAATCCCGGCAGCTCGCCGCTGACATCGTTGCTGCTGGCGATGAACATGGGCGCCACTCTGTTCCGTCTGACCGTCGATGAATGCATCGCCGGGGTGACAAGGGAAGCGGCGCGCGCGCTGGGGCGGCTGCACGAGGTCGGCACGCTGGAGGCCGGCAAGTGGTGCAACCTGGCGATCTGGGACATTGGGCGGCCGGCCGAACTGGTTTACCGCATCGGCTTCAATCCGCTGCACAGCCGCGTCTGGAAAGGTCGATGACCATGAGCCGCCTGGATAATATGCGCACCGTGCGCGCGGCGCGCGGTACCGAGCTGACAGCCAGGAGTTGGCTGACCGAGGCGCCGTTGCGCATGCTGATGAACAACCTCGATCCCGATGTCGCCGAACGCCCGGGAGAGCTCGTTGTGTACGGCGGCATCGGGCGTGCAGCACGCGATTGGGACAGCTTCGACCGCATCACGACCGCGCTGCGGCGGCTCGAGCTGGACCAGACGCTGCTGGTGCAATCGGGTAAGCCAGTCGGCGTGTTCCAGACGCATTCCGATGCGCCGCGCGTGCTGATCGCCAATTCCAATCTGGTGCCGCATTGGGCGACGTGGAGCCATTTCAACGAGCTGGATCGCAAGGGGCTGATGATGTACGGCCAGATGACGGCCGGCTCCTGGATCTATATCGGCAGCCAGGGCATCGTTCAGGGCACCTATGAAACGTTTGCCGAGATCGGCCGCCAGCATTACGGCGGCAGCCTGGCCGGCCGCTGGATCCTGACCGCCGGGCTGGGCGGCATGGGTGGCGCGCAACCATTGGCCGCGAGCATGGCCGGCGCCTCGCTGCTGGCCATCGAGTGCCAGCCGGGGCGCATCGAGATGCGGCTGAAGACCGGTTATCTCGACATCCAGGCCGACGACTTGGATGCTGCGCTGACGATCATCGAGCGATCCTGCAAGCAGCGTAAGCCGGTCTCCGTCGGGCTGCTGGGCAACGCCGCAGACGTGCTCCCCGAGCTGCTGCGCCGTGGCGTGCGCCCGGATGTAGTGACCGACCAGACGTCGTCCCACGATCCCGGTCACGGCTACCTGCCCAAGGGCTGGACGGTCGCGGAATGGGACGCGCGCAAGGAAAGGGCGCCGCAGGATGTGGAGGCGGCGGCGCGACGCTCCATTTCCGAGCATGTGCGGGCAATGGTTGCATTTCACCGCATGGGCGTGCCGACCGTCGATTACGGCAACAACATCCGCCAGGTTGCCAAAGACGAAGGCGTGGCCGACGCGTTCGACTTTCCCGGCTTCGTGCCCGCCTATATCCGCCCGTTGTTCTGCCGCGGCATCGGCCCGTTCCGATGGGCCGCGCTGTCCGGCGACCCCGAGGATATCTACCGCACCGATGACAAGGTGCGCGAGCTGCTGCCGGACGACACGCATCTGCACAACTGGCTGGAGATGGCGCGCAGGCGCGTCCGGTTCCAGGGTTTGCCGGCGCGCATCTGCTGGGTCGGTCTGGGCGACCGGCACAGGATCGGTCTCGCTTTCAACGAGATGGTGGCAAAGGGCGAGCTGAAAGCGCCGGTGGTGATCGGTCGCGACCATCTGGATTCCGGCTCGGTCGCCTCCCCAAACCGGGAAACGGAAGCGATGCGCGATGGGTCCGATGCGGTGGCCGACTGGCCGCTGCTGAATGCGCTGCTGAATTGTGCCAGCGGCGCGACGTGGGTTTCCATTCACCAGGGCGGCGGCGTCGGCATGGGGTTCTCCCAGCATGCCGGCATGGTGATCGTGTGCGACGGCACCGACGATGCGGCCCGGCGCATCGCCCGCGTGCTGTGGAACGACCCGGCGAGTGGTGTCATGCGCCACGCCGACGCCGGCTACGAGCTGGCGCTGGCATGCGCCCGCGAACATCAGCTCGATCTTCCGGGCATACTGAGCTGACGCGCCGGATGGCAGAAACCGTGCCAAGCCCTGATCACCTGTTCCTGGAAACTGCGCTGCTGCCGTCCGGCTGGGCGGGCGACGTGCTGATCGGCTACGACGGTGCCGGCCTCATCACCAGCGTTACGACGGATGCCGCGCCGCCCGCATCGGCGGAGCGCCTGCGCGGCATAGCACTGCCGGGCGTGCCGAACCTGCACAGCCATGCGCCGCAGCGCGCGATTGCCGGACTGGGCGAACGGTCCGGCAGCGGGACAGATAGTTTCTGGAGCTGGCGCGAGGCGATGTATCGCGCCGTCGCCCGTACCGGCCCCGATGAGCTGCAGGCGATCGCGACACAGCTCTATGTCGAGATGCTGCAGGCCGGCTACACCACGGTGGCAGAGTTTCATTACCTTCATCACGACCTGGATGGCCGGCCATACGCCGATCCGGCGGAGATGAGCCATCGCCTGATCGTGGCCGCCCGCATCGCGGGCATCCGGCTGACGCTGCTGCCGGTGCTGTACGTAACAGGCGGCTTCGGCGGTGCCGCTCCGGTGACAGGGCAGCGCCGATTCCTGCACGATCTGCCCGGCTTCCAGCGGCTGGTGCAGCAGCTTCGTGACGATGCAGCGGGTATGCCGGCAGTGACCGTTGGGGTGGCGCCGCATTCGCTGCGGGCGGTGAATCCGGATCTGCTGGTCGAGCTGGCGGCTGCGACGCCAACCGGACCAATCCATATCCATGTCGCCGAACAGCAGCGGGAGGTAGAGGAATGCCTGGCCGTTCACCGGCGTCGGCCGGTGGAGCTGCTGTCGGGGACGGTGGCGCTCGATGAACGCTGGTGCCTGATCCACGCGACCCATATCGATACGGCGGAAACCAACGCGATCGCGCGATCGGGTGCCGTCGTCGGTCTCTGCCCGACCACGGAAGCCAATCTGGGCGACGGGTTGTTTCCGGCGGAAGCCTATATGGCAGCAGGCGGCCGCCTTGGTATCGGATCCGACAGCCATATTTCTGTCAGCCCGGTCGAGGAGCTGCGCTGGCTCGAATACGGCCAACGGCTGTCCTCGCAACGACGCGCCGTGCTATCGGGCGGAGCGCAGCGCTCGGTGGGCCGGACCCTGCTCGACACGACGCTCGCCGGCGGTGCGCAGGCGTGCGGCGGTGGCGGCACGCTGGCCGTCGGGCAGCCGGCGGATATCGTGCTGCTGGACGCCGAACACCCGCTGCTCGCGGCGCGTGGCGGCGACGCGGTGCTGGATGCGTGGGTGTTTGCCGGCAATGCGTCCCTGGTGCGTCACGTGGTCGTGGGCGGCCAGGTCGTGGTCCGTGACCGGTATCACCGCGAACAGGACGCGGCTGCCCGAAGCTTCATCGACACGCTTCGCCGATTGGCCGAGTGATGTCACCGACAATCATTCGGCCATCGTCTCATCGGCACATGCGATGGAAGAACGGCCAAGGTGAAACAGCGGAGATCGCCGTCGAGCCGAACGATACCGGTTTCCTATGGCGGCTGAGCATTGCACATATCGCGCGCTCCGGTGCGTTCTCGGCGTATCCGGGGATCGAACGCTGGATCACCGTGCTGGA
>DATDIC010000200.1:0-2250 GCA_036521275.1 Acetobacteraceae bacterium | reverse complement strand
GCCGGCTCGCCTGCCACATGGCGGCGAAGAGCACCTGGCCGTTGCCGCCCTGCATCGCCACATCGATGGCGCCGGTGTGATCGTCGACATAGAGCGACTTGCGCCAGCTCTTGCCGCCGTCTGTCGTCACGTAGACGCCGCGGTCCGCGCTCGGCGTCCATTCCTGGCCGAACACTGCGACCACGACGTGATTGGAATCGTGCGGGTCGATGACGATGCGCGCGATCTGACCCACGGTCTTCAGGCCCATCGACCGCCAGGTGGCCCCGGCATCAGTGGACAGGAAAATGCCCGCGCCGGGGATCACATCATTGCGGATGTTGGCCTCGCCGGTGCCCACCCAGACGAGGTTGGGGTTGGATGGCGCGACCGCGATCGCGCCGATGGAGCTGGTGGAGGCGTGCTTGAAGATCGGCTGCCAGTTCAAACCGCCGTCGGTGGTCTTAAACACGCCGCCGCCGGCAGCGCCGACGTAGTACACCTGCGGGTTGCCGGGCACACCCGCCTCCGCGGCAACGCGGCCGCCGGCGATCGCCGGGCCGAGGCTGCGGAATTTGAGGCTGGCGAAAACATCGCCGGGCTTCTCCATCGCCGCCTTGGGAGCGGCCGTCTTCGCCATGGCAGGCAGTGCGAAACAACTCAGGGAGAGCAGCACGGCGGCTGCCCTCAGGACGGTATATCGCCTCATTGTCGGATCCCCGGTGGCGCCGGAGCGCGTAACTCGCGGCGCGTTGCATTTAGATACCGCGGACGCTACTGATGAAATGCCCAGGACGCAACCACTACGAGCGCTAGTAGCCGGCCGCTGGCCGGGTGATCAACGTCTTGTCGCACGCCGGTGACGCTTGGTCGCAACCCCTCTTCCCGGTAAGCTCGACCATCATTGGCGTGTTTTGGACGGTATATGGCCCTCGTCCGCGGATTCATCGACCGGCTGCTCCTGATCTGTGCCGTCGTGGCCGGCGGCCTCACGCCAGGCTTCGTCAGCCAGTACCGGCAGCGCCTCGGGGGCCGGCTGGATCAGGCGCAACTCGATCTCGCCCCCTGGCAGAAGATCGCGGACCAGTACTACCACGGCGACCTGGCGAAACTGGTCCAGTACCACCTGGCGAGCAAGGACCCGACGTTTCACGCCGAGGGTGCTGCCATAAGCTCCCTCGTTACCTCGGTGCAGCACCTGCAGGGCGAAGTGGCGGCTCTGCACGGCAATCTGTTTCAGCAGATCGCCTATCTGGCCCTGCATGCCGACCCAGGGATCACCCGTGCAACATTCGGCGATTGGGTGCCTACATTCGGCCTCTCCAGCGATGGCATAGTATTCGCGCTGCTGTTCGCGATCGCCCTATGGCTGGTATTTCAGGCCGGCTGGTCGGTCACCGCCGCCGGCGGCAGACACATCTCATCACGCCTGCGGCGCCCGCCGCCGGTCCCGTCCAGGAAGGCGGCCGCACGCCGGATAGAGCCGCAGATAAAAACGGGCCGGTGAGAGCTTTCGCCCGCACCGGCCCATTGGGTCCCGCCATCCCTGCTAGTGAATGTCAGGCCCCGCAGCGATGGTGATCGGCTTGCCGGCCGCGACCGTCGGCGCGCCTGCCGCGAAGGCGGCCTGGTTGTACGCTGCCACATCGCCTGAAAGCAGGCTGTTGTAGGCGTCCAGCTTGGCGTCCAGCTTCCCTTTCAACTCCGCCGAGATCGCAAGGACCGGCGCGGAGGGCGGCTCGTCCTCGAGACGCGCGAAGCCGAAGGAATTCCGCTCCATCAGGCTCTGGAAATCCGCCAGGTCGTGGATGCTGTCCTCACTCGCCGTGTGTTGAATCTTGGGGTTGTACACGGAGTCCTTGAGAGCCCCCAGCTCCTTGTTGAGTGCCACGGCGCGGGCAACGATCGGCGCCTGTGCTTTCGCAGCGGCACGCTCCGAGTCATCGACGCTGTTCGCTTGCGCCGCAACGCTCTTGCGATAGTCGCTGAGCTCCGATTGCATCATGGTGATGTGGTTGAGCATCCTGTTGAGCGCATCCACCTGCGCGCGGGCTGCCAGGGCGAGCTGCAGGTTGCTCTTTTCCGTGGCGACGTCGGGCGGTGCGTTGGGGTCACCGAGCACTTGTGCGTTTTCCGTCTCCGTATGGCCATCAGCGGTCACGCTGATCGAGTACGTCCCCGGCAGGGCCTCCGGGCCACCCCGTCGCTCGAACTCGGGAGCCTTGCCCACCAGGGCCGGCTTCTCGAAGTCGACGCTGGTGGGCATGTCGT
>DATDIC010000199.1:0-2042 GCA_036521275.1 Acetobacteraceae bacterium | reverse complement strand
GGACGGGCTGACTTGGCGGGGATTGAGTGCTAGTTATCGATGCACGGTCCCGAGCGCGAGTGGCGAAATGGTAACCGCAGGGGTCTCAAAAACCCCCGGAGGAAACTCCTTGCCGGTTCGAGTCCGGCCTCGCGCAGACCTTCCGGGCTGGGACGTGTCTGCAATGGCGGGTGTGATACCAACCGCTCTGAAGACAGCTCAACCCCGTTCCCATTCCCCCCTCCATTCCCGTTCCCCCGTCATTCCCGTTCCCCCGTCATTCCCGCGAAAGCGGGAATCCATCGACACTCCATGCAGTCAGCCTCTCGAATGGCTGATGTGACAGGTGAACCACCATGAATGATCCGTACAACCTGCAACGGTTTGTCGCGGCTCAAGCCGACATCTTCGAGCGAGTAAAGGCGGAATTGCAGGAGGGCCGGAAAACAAGCCACTGGATGTGGTTCATTTTTCCACAGCTCAAGGGGCTCGGATTCAGCGCGATCGCACAGCGCTATGCCATCTGCTCGCGAGGCGAGGCGGAAGCGTATCTTGGCCACCAGATCCTTGGGCCGCGGCTCAGGGACTGCACAGACCTGGTTTGCTGTGTCGAAGGCCGTTCGATCAGGGAGATTTTCGGCACTCCCGATGACCTGAAATTTCGCTCCTCGATGACGCTTTTCGCCAATGTGGCACTGGACAAGCAGCTATTCACAAGTGCCTTGGACAAGTACTTTCACGGTGAGCCAGACAGGAAAACGCTCGAGCTGCTGCGACAGATCGGCGCTGGTATTGTCGACGGTGAAGCACCAAGGCGCTGATCCCAGCCACGGCGCCGAAATCGCCGGATCGCCAACACGAGGCGGAGCGACTTTCCCACTCTGCTCCGGGATCGTAAATCCAAAGGGTCGCAGCCACTCAGGAGGACCGGTTTGGAGACGGTGGATTGCATCGTGGTCGGCGCCGGGGTGGTCGGGCTCGCCGTAGCCCGCGCACTGGCCCTGGCCGGCCGCGAGGTGATCGTGCTGGAAGCCGCCGAGGGCATCGGCACCGAGACATCCTCGCGCAACAGCGAAGTGATCCATGCCGGGATCTATTATCCCGCCAACAGCCTGATGGCACGGTTCTGCGTGGCCGGACGCAAGGCGCTATATGCGTATTGCGCGGAAAAGGGCGTGCCGCATCGCAATTGCGGCAAGCTGATCGCGGCGACCAGCGCGGAGGAGGATGCGCGGCTGGCCGGCATCCGCCAACGCGCGGCGGTGAATGGCGTGGACGACATGCGGATTCTCACCGCCGCGGAAGCGCGGGCGCTGGAGCCGAACCTGGTCTGCACGAGCGCATTGCTGTCGCCCTCGACTGGGATCATCGACAGCCATTCCTTCATGCTTGCATTGCAGGGCGATGCCGAGAATGCCGGGGCGATGCTGGCGTTCTTGAGCCCGGTGATGGGTGGTCGCGCGGTGAGCGGCGGCATCGAGGTGGATGTCGGCGGCACGGACCCGATGAGCCTGCGCTGCCGCCTGCTGGTGAACTCCGCCGGCCTGCACGCGCCCGCGCTGGCGGGGCGCATTGCCGGCATGCCGGCGGAGCGTGTGCCCACGACCTATTATGCCAAGGGAAACTACTTCACATTGTCCGGACGCTCGCCGTTCACGCGGCTGATCTATCCGGTGCCGGTGCCAGGCGGACTGGGCGTGCATCTGACGATCGATCTTGGCGGCCAGGCGCGATTCGGGCCCGATGTGCAGTGGATCGAGACGATCGATTATACTGTGGATCCCAGGCGCGCCGACGGGTTCTACGCCGCAGTGCGCCGCTACTGGCCGGCGCTGAAGGACGGCGCATTGCAGCCCGGGTACGCGGGAATTCGGCCGAAGATCGTGCCGCCGAATGTGGCCGCGCAGGACTTCGTGGTGCAGGGGCCGCAAACCCATGCGGTGCCGGGGTTGATCAACCTGTTCGGGATTGAATCACCGGGCCTGACGGCGGCGCTGGCGCT
Source organism: Acetobacteraceae bacterium (assembly GCA_036521275.1). Classification (GTDB taxonomy): domain Bacteria; phylum Pseudomonadota; class Alphaproteobacteria; order Acetobacterales; family Acetobacteraceae; genus DATDIC01. Next base: position 61 of record DATDIC010000199.1, on the reverse strand, counting down.
GGCGGAGCATGTGCTGCAGGTGGCGGCGACCGGATAGCTCATGAACGCGCCGCCGCGTCCT
>DATDIC010000198.1:0-16530 GCA_036521275.1 Acetobacteraceae bacterium | reverse complement strand
CGGTCCACCCATCGGCCCTGCCGGACCCCGGCCAGCACGCCCAGCAGGATCGACAATGGGACCGCGAGCAGCAGCGTGATTCCACCTAGGATCGCGGAGTTGCAAAGCCGGCCCAACAGCATCGGCCCGATCGGCACCCCGAACTGCAGCGACCGGCCGAAATTGCCGTGCAGCAGCCCGCCGATCCATGACCCGTACCGAACCAGCAGTGGCAGATCGAGACCCATCTGCCGACGCAGCGCCACCACCTGAGTTGGCGTTGCCAGATCGCCCAGCATGGCGTTGGCAACATCACCCGGCAGCACATTGACAATGCCAAAGGTCAGCACCGAGACGACGAACAACACGACGACCAGCAGGAACAGGCGCTGCAGGATCAGTTGCAGCGCCTTCATTCCGTGGCTCCGCGGTGCCAGAGGAATATCGGGCGGGATATCGGGCGGGATATCGGGCCAGACATCAGGCGCTCAACCAGATGGGACGCACATCGACCATGTCGTATTGCGGCGGGACGAAGCCCTGCACCTTGTCGGACGTGGCTCCGATATAGTTCATGAAATAGGGGATGACGCGATCGCTGCCATCGTGGATCTTGTCCAGCGCCTGCGCCACCAGTTGCTTGCGCTTCGCGACATCGACCTCGGCGATGATGTCCTCCAGCAGGCGATCCAGGCCGGGGCTGGTTTCCACACCGCTGTAGTTCAGTCGCGCCTTGCTGAAAAAGACCAAATAGAGCGATTCGTACAGGGTCGGGCTGCCCGACCAGTTCGCGGTGTAAAGCTGCTTCTTGCGCGCCACGTTGGCGACGTATTCCGTGTAGGGGATGTCGCGCACATTGATGGTGATGCCGATCTTCGCGGCGGCGTCCTTCATCGCCAGCGCTACCTTCGGGGTCGGCGGCCGTTCGCTGCTGCACCAGAAATCCAGCGTCAGCGGACCGGTGCCGGCTTCGGTGACCAGCTTGCGGGCGCGATCCAGGTCCTGCGCATTCTGCGGCAGTTGCGACAGGTACGTGTTGCCCGGCGGCAGCGGCACGTCGTTGCCCAGCTTGCCCTGACCGAACAGCGCGGACGTGATCAATGCGTCGCGGTCCAGAATGAAGCGGAACGCTTCTCGCACCTTCGGGTTGTCGAACGGCGCCAGGTTGGCCTGCAGCATCACCGGCTGATAGACGCCCGTGGTAGTGGAATAGGCGTGGATGCCCCGGGCGTGGCGGAGAGCGAGGAACGTCTCGGCGGGGATGCTGCTGATGAAATCCACGTCGCCGCTGCGCAAGGCGGCCTGCTGCGCCATCGACTCGCGGATCACGACCAGCTTCGCACCATCCAGGTATGGGCGGCCCTTCATCCAATAATCCGGATTGCGTGCCAATGTCAGGCTGGCACCCGGCTGGAAATCGGTCAGCCGGAATGGGCCAGTGCCTGACGGTGCGGTCTTCAACTGGTCGATGCGATCCTTGGGAAGGATACGGGCCCAGCGGTTGGCGAGGGTGACCGGGAGTTCCCCGAACGGCTGGGTGAGCACCAGGCGCACCTTGTAGCGGCCTTCCGCCCGCGCCTGCTGGAGCGGCCCGAATGCGCCGGTGGCGTTCAGCGCCAGGCTTTTGTCGTAGGCACGCTCGATGGTCGCCACCACGTCGTCGGCGGTGAACTCCGTGCCGTGGTGGAAATGCACACCCTGGCGAAGGTCGAACACCCATTCCTGCGCGTGCTTTTCCGGTGTCCATTGCAGTGCCAGGTTGGGCAAGGGCTGATTCTGCGCATCCAGCGACGTCAGGTTGTCGAACACCATCGTGCTATATTGCTGAGTGGAGATGTTCAGCGTCGCTTGTGGATCGAGCGTGTCCGGCGCGGCGGAGTAGGCCATGTGAAAAATGCCGCCTGGGCGTGGCTGCGCTGCCTGGGCCGTTGCCGGGGCGGCGCGCAGCAGCGCGGCCCCACCCAGGCCCGCCAACGTGCTTCGCCGCGTGACGCGACTTTTCTGCCAGCCGAACCAGTCGCTGCCCTGCATGCCCCGCCTCCTTCCCGCGGCTACGCCGCCAGCCGCAACCGCGCCCCATGCATGGCTGCCGTGGGAAGCAGCACGCCCTCAGCGCCGCCGGTTTCGTCCGGCCGCCCCAGCAGGACCTCATAGACGCCTTCGCCGCGCCGCTGCAGATGCGCGGCCATTTCAGTTCCGTCATTCGCCGGCTGGATCACTTCCACCCAGCGCCCGGCGCAGACGTAGCGTCGTGCTGTGGTGGCGCCGGGGTGGGCGACGGCCGTACCGGCGCCGAACACAACGTCCAGGCCGGGTTCGACCGAGGCCAGTGCCGAGGTCAGCACCCTGATGCCGAGGATGCCGGCGACGCCGCCGGGCTGCCTGGCGGCGTCTCCACCAGGGACACGGGTGGCGCGCGCCTCGGTGTCCTGAATGAGGAACGGCAGCACTGGGCTGCCGACGCCACGCCCGGCCAGCAGCACCGCCACGCCCCAACGCCGCCCGTCCGCCAGCGCGCGTCCGCCGGTGCGCGGGCCGACGGTGGCCACCCCCGCCTGGTTCAGGCGCTGCGCCTCGGCGTTCACGTCCGCGACATGCAGTGAATAATCCAGCCAGCCGTCGCCCTTGGCCAGCACTGGCGCCCAGCGATGGCTGCCGGGGTGTGCCGGATCGCGGAAGGCGAATATTTCGATGTACGAACCGTCGGGAAAGCAGATCAACCGGTTCTCGGTGTCAGTCGCGCCGACGTCCGGACGCGTGGTCACTGTGAAGCCGAGGCCGCGCAGGTCCGCCTCGGCCCGGGGCAAATCGTTGACGCCGAGTATGGCATGGTCAAACCCGTTAAACATGATCACCTCCATGGTTGCCTCCCCGGACAAAGGCGACAGGCGGGTCGAAGGCGCGTATCGGAGGCAGGTTGCCGGTGAAACGTTCGAGTTGGATGCAGGTGAGCTGGCCCGAGCAGCCCTGGGCCAGGCGCGAGGTTCCAATGTCGCGGGTCAGCACATTCGGATTGCCGTGTACGCAAAGCGGTGCGTCTTCGTCCGGCGCATCGGGGTCGTACCAGGCGCCGGTCGAGAGCTGCGCCACACCGGGCCGAACGTCCGCGCTTACCACCGCGGCGGCCAGGCAGGCGCCACGGTCGTTGAACAGGCGCACGATATCGCCGTCGGCGATGCTGCGCGCAGCGGCGTCATCCGGGTGGATGCGCACCGGCTCCCGCCCGCGGCGCTTCGAGCCCTGGCTGCAGGCACCGAAATCGAGCTGACTGTGCAGGCGCGTGGCCGGCTGGTTGGCAACGAGCTGCAATGGGAAACGCCGAAGCGCGGCAGATCCGGCGCCATCTTCCGGGGCAAGCCAGGCCGGATGGCCGGGACAATCGGGATAGCGGAAGCCGGCGATGGTGGTGGAGAATATCTCTACCCGGCCACTCGGCGTGGATAGCGGTGCCGCACCAGGGTCGAGGCGAAAGGCGCGCATGGGTCCGCCATCATCCGGGCCGACCGGCAGCGGCAGCTCTCCCTGGTGCCAGAATGTATCGAAGTCAGGCGGGTTCCCACCGCTGGCGCGGATCGCGGTCGCGGTCTGATCGTACAGCACTCGCAACCATTCGCCGCTGCCGCGCCCTTCGGTGAATATGTCCGCCACGCCTATCCGTGCCGCGAGATCGGCGAAGATCGCGTAGTCGTCGCGCGCTTCCCCGTACGGACGCACCAGCCGATGCATGGCGATCAGCAACGGATCGTTGGCCGCGGCACCGAGGTCGTCGCGCTCCAGCGTGATGGTGGCAGGCAATACGATATCGGCGTGGCGGGCTGTGGCCGTCCAGGCGGAGTCGTGGACGACCAGGGTGTCGACACGGGCGAATGCGCGGCGCAGCCGGTTCAGATCCTGGTGATGATGGAACGGATTGCCGCCCGCCCAATAGACCAGGCGGATGTTGGGATAAGGCAGGCATGCTCCGTCATAATCGAAATCATCGCCCGGATGCATGAACATGTCGGCGATGCGTGCCACGGGGATGAACTGCCGGACCGGGTTTGTTCCCTGCGGGAGGGTGGGGATCGGTACCGCCAGCGCCGGCTTGCCGACATTGGCAAGCGAACCGAGACCATAGACATAGCCGCCGCCTTCGAGGCCGATCTGCCCAAGCATCGCGGCAAGCGTGACAGCCATCCAGAGTGGCTGCTCGCCGTGCTCGGCCCGCTGGACCGACTGGCTGGTGACCAAAAGGCAACGCCGACCGGCCATGCGGCGTGCAAGTTCGCGGATCGTTGCGGATGAAACGCCGGCGATTTCGGCCGCCCATGCGGCATCCTTGGGTTGTCCGTCGGCGTGGCCGAGCAAATAGGCCTCGAACACCGAATAGCCTTCGCAGAAGCGGTCGAGGAAAGCACGGTCGTGCAGTTGCTCAGTAGCCAAAGTGTGGGCGATCCCAAGCATCAGGGCGGTATCGGTGCCTGGACGTATCGGCACCCATGCGGCGTCGGCTTCCGGCGGCAGATCGTCGCGCAGCGGACTGACCAGCACGAACTGCGTGCCGCGCTGCCGTGCTTCGGCAATGGCGCCGCGCACCACGTGCCGGCTGGTCCCGCCACCACTGACGGAGGAATTCTTGATGGCCATGCCGCCGAACGCCACCACGAGATCGGTGTGGCGGACCAGCGAGTCCCAGGAGACATTGCGCCGGACCAGCGGCTCGAAGCCGCCGAGCACGCGCGGCAGGATCACCGCCGCGGCGCCGGCACTGTAGGTGTTCACCGAGCGCACATAGCCGCCGAGCGTGTTCAGGAACCGGTGCACCTGGCTTTGCGCATGATGGAACCGCCCGGCGCTGGACCAGCCGTAGGAACCGCCGAACACCGCTGCCGGCCCGTGATCCGAATAGACGCGCTGCAATTCCGCGGCGAGCCGGTCCAGCATTTCCGGCCAGGACAGCGCAATGAACTCGTCACGGCCGCGCCTGCTGTCCGGTCCGGGACCACGTTCCAGCCAGCCGCGCCGCACCATGGGCTGGGCGATCCTGGCGGCGTGCGATACCGCATCGGGGATGTTGCGCAGCAGGGGTGAAGGGTCCGGGTCGCGGGGATGCGGCTGCACCACCAGACGTCCGTCCTGCTGCCACGCGGAGAACGCTCCCCAGTGCGAACTATGCGGCCGCGGCGTCGTGACAGAAGCGGCAATGTCGGTCATGCCCGGATCATCCCGTCTGCTCGATTTCCATTTTGATCACCGAGAGCGGTCCTTCCGGGCGCATGAACCGTTGCCAGCCAAAGGCATCCAGATCCATCGACGGTGCGCCGTCCACGATCCATTCGGCCATCAACTCACCGGCACACGGGCCAAGGCAGAAACCGTGCCCGCTGAAACCGGCGCAGACCAGAAATCCGTCAGGTCCGCCGGCGGGTCCCAGGATCGGCATCATGTCCGGTGTGCATTCGCGGATGCCGGCCCACCCGCCCGATAGTTTCGCGTGCTCCAGCGCCGGAAAGATACGCCGCGCCTTGGCGGAAATGACCAGCTCATTTTCCCGCAAGCGACGATCGAAAGTGAAGCGGTTGGTGTCGTCGCGATTAGCTCCGCTGCCGATGCGCATCGACCCGTCCGGAAGCTGGGAGCCGCCGAAATCGTACGCATAGGTCTGCACGAACGGCGTGGTCTGCGGCGGCAGCGGCATGGTGCGAAGCGAAGCGAGGCGGCTCGGGTAGATCGGCAGATAGACATCGACGAGCTGTGCGATGGAGGGCGCCCAAGGACCGGCGGCGTTCAGCACGAATGGTGCCTCGACGCGCAGCTCGGCCGTCTGCACATGTGTCACCCGCCCGTTCGACTGGCCAATGGCGGTCACCGGCTGATGACAAAGGAATGTCGCGCCTGCTTCCTCGGCCGCCTGTGCGATTGCCAATGTCGCCTGCGCCGGATCGGCCATGCCGTCGGTGGGGCAGAATTTGGCTCCGGTCAGGCGGTGATCGATCCCCGGCGCCAAGCGCCGCAGCTCCTCCGGTTCGATCAGCTCGGTCTCCAGGCCAAGCTGGCGTTCGCGCGCGCGTTGCTCGGCAAGAGCTTCCATCTCGGCCGGCGTTTCGGCGACATAGACGTGGCCGGTCTGGCGATAGCCAGTGGCACGGCGCAGTTGCGCATCCATGCGTGTCCACATCTGCACGGCGCGTCGGGCGAGCGGTATTTCGGGTGCCAGACGACCCTGCTGGCGCACGCCGCCGCCATTGCGGCCCGACGCCTCCGCGCCGATCAGCCAGCGTTCCAGAACCACCGCCCGGCGTCCGCGCCGAGCCAGCGCAAGTGCGGCGGAAGCACCGGCGATCCCGCCGCCGACGATCGCCACGTCGGCAGAGACCGTTCGCATCAGCCGGGGCCGTTGCGGCGCACCGCCCGCACCATGCGCGTGAGAATCTCGTCAAGGATCGCCGGCGATGTGGCGAAGTTGAGCCGCAGGAAATCGCCGCAGTGCTCGTCGAAACTTTCCCCCGGGCTTGCAGCGACACCGGCTTTCTCCAGGAAGAATTGTCCCGCTGGCATGCCCAGGCGCAACGCGGAAAAATCGATCCAGGACAGATATGTTGCTTCCGGCTGATAGAACCGCGCTTCCGGCAAGTCGCGACGCAATGTGTCGCTCATCTGGTCGCGCGCGGAGCGCAGCACCGCCAGCATGGAATCGAGCCAGGGCTGGCACTCGTCCCACGCCACCACGGTGGCGTCGATTCCGGCGATCGACGGCTGGCCGAGCAGCTTGCGCGGCACCCGCGCCTCGAACCGCGTCTTCAGCCCCGTTCCGCCGAAGTGAATAACACCGCAGCGCAGCCCCGGAATGTTGAAGCTTTTGGTTGCCGACGTAATCGTCACCGTGCGGGCGGCAATTTCGGGGCTGAGCGAGGCCATCGGGATATGAGTGCAGCCAGGATAGATGAGGTCCGCATGAATCTCATCAGAGACGATGATCAGGTCGCGCTCGATCGCCAGCCGGCCGACCGCCGCCAGTTCGTCGCGGCTGAATACCCGGCCGGTGGGATTCTGCGGGTTACAGAACAGCAGGATGCGGGTTTTGTGATCGATGCGTCCAGCCAAGTCGTCGAGGTCCATGACATAACGCGTGCCGTCATCGCGCAGCGCGTCTTCCAGCAGTGCCCTGCCGGTGCCCAGGATCGCTTCCCGGAACGGCGGGTAGGCCGGCGTTTGCAGAACCACCTTGTCGCCTGGATCACTGAAGGCGAGCACGCAGGCGAAGCTCGTCTGCACCAGGTCGGTGCAAGTGAAAGCATCGTCGGGATCGACGGTCCAGCCGAACCGGTCCTGCATTCGGCGCGCGAAGGCGCGGGACACCGCCAGTTCCGCCCGGTCGCCCTGGCGCAGCGGATAGCCGTATTCCTGCGTCCGGGTCAGCCGCTCCATCGCCGCCTGGATGGGGGGTGCCACCGGGACGTCCATCTCAGCCACCCAGCAAGGGATGACATCGCCGGGATAGCGCTCCCATTTGGCGCCGCGCCGTTGGCGTAGCTGGGGTATGCTGAAGGTCGCAGGCGAGCCGGTCTGGTCCATTCGGTCTCCTTCAGCAGGGGTCAGGCCCTGCGACCCCAAAAAGGTACTCAGATCTCGCGTCCCGCCCGGGCACCTTCGAATATCGCCTGCTCAAGCTGGCGCGGCGCCCAGGCGTCGCCGATGGTCTTCAGGACCGGCACCCGGTCCAGCAGGTGGCGGTACAGGCTGCGGTCCGCGTGGCCGCGACTGCACAGCACCACGCTGTCCGCGGCGACGTCGTAGGAGGTGTGATTGAGCCGCGTGACAGTGACGCCGGATTCGCCGATGGCACTGAGTTCTTCCATCGGCTGCATGTGAACGCCCAGGTTCATCAGCCGCTCGTAAACCGGCCGCCACGTCAGCAGATCGATATCCATGCCAACGAAAAAGGTGGATGAGACGATGGTGACCTCATGCCCTCGTTCGGCCAGCAATTCGGCGACGGAAGTCGCCATGTGCCGGCCGTCCCAGTCGCCGATCACCACCCGCTTGCCGAGATTTGCGCCGGCAAGCACCTGGCGTGCCGTCACGACGTGCGGCAGATCGGCACCTGGCATTTCCGGCATCGTATCGGCGGCTCCGGTCGCCAGTACCACCGCATCCGGTTCGCGCGCCAGCACCTGGTCTGCATCGAGTTCGCTGCCGAGCCGCACATCCACCCCTTGTTTGGCGATCTGCGCGGTGAGCCATTCGATGATCCGCAGATAACCCTTCCGGTATGGGGTGCGCGCCAGAGCCAGCACCTGGCCACCGAGCGCATCGCTACGTTCGTGCAGTTCTACCGCGTGGCCGCGCCTGGCCGCGACCCGCGCGGCCTCCAGCCCGGCGGGACCGCCGCCCACCACGACTACCCGCCGCTTCCGTGTCGCCGATTGCAGTGCCGGCCAGATATACTCCCGCCCGGTGCGCGGATTGTACACGCAAGTTATGTCACCGACCCGCTGCTGCCGGCCGAAGCAGCTTTCATTGCAGTAGATACAGGTGCGGATGTCGTCGCTCCGCCCCTCCATCAGCTTGCGGATGATTGCCGGCTCGGCGATATGGGCGCGCGTCATGCCCACCATGTCGGCTTCGCCGGCGGCGAGGATGGCTTCGGCTTCGGCAGGATCGGCAAGCTTGCCGATGCAGAACACCGGAACGCGCACTGCCGCGCGGACCGCTTGGGCCAGCGGAACCAGCGGCCGGGGCGGTGAGGCGATCGTCGGGTAGTGGATCGAACGGCTCCACATATTCGAATTGGTGCCGGCACTGACATCGAGGAAATCAAGCGAGCCCCATTCGACCATCTTTTGCGCGAAGCCGATGCCGTCTTCCAGCCGGTAGCCGTCGGCGATCAGCTCGTCGGCGCTGTAGCGGATACCAAACGTGAAATGCGGGCCGACTGCCGTGCGCACCGCCTGCAGCACCTCGCGGGCGAGACGCAGTCGATTTTCCGTGCTGCCGCCATATTCGTCGTCACGCTTGTTCGAAGCCGGCGAGAGAAACTGCTGCACCAGGTTGCCATGGGTGAAGGATAGTTCGACGCCATCCAGGCCGCCGTCGCGGCAGCGTCGCGCTGCGGCCGCGAACGCGGAGACAATGGCGGCGATCTCCTCGCGTTCCAGCTCGTGCGGAATGTCGCGCGTGCGATCCATCGGGATGGCCGACGGAGCGAGTGGCGGCTGGCCTTGCGACCCCATCACCGTATTGCGGCCGGAGTGCGAGAGAAGGCAGAAGATCTTCGCGCCCTCGGCGTGTACGGCGTCGGCAATGCGACCGTAGAGCGGCAGCACGGCATCGCTGGTGTTGCGAAGGTTGGCGCCGGAAACGCCGGCGCCGATCGGGGAGTCGTCGATCGAAGTCGCTTCGATGACGATCAGGCCAATGCCGCCTCGGGCGCGGGCGCGATGATATTCGATGTGGCGTTCAGTGAGCTGACCGTTGTTACCAAAGCCGGTGCCGTGTGCGGAAGAGAACGCACGGTTGCGGACCGTGACCTGGCCGATGGTCAGGGGCGAGAGCAGGTGCGGAAATCCGGTGGTCATATCCCCGTCATGTCCCCGTTGGGGCCATGTCCCCTTTGGCGATGTGGCCGCTGCTCGTGCCGGACCGGCACTCTCCATGGGTTCCGCATTGTATCGCAATGCGATAGCTTGTATGGGGAAACACTACGTCCACATGCAGGGTGTCGTCAAATGTCGCCGCCTCGGGCCTCTGCCCTTCCCGCCGCGTCATCTCCGCCCGAAGAGCGGGATGATCCGCTGTTCGTTCGCTCCGTGGAGAAGGCGATCCGCGTGCTGATGGCGTTCAACGCCCGGCGGCCGACGCTGAGCCTGTCGCAGCTCGCGGCGGCGACGGGCCTTGACAAGAGCGCCGCGCAGCGTTTCGCGCACACGCTGCTGCGGTTGGGGTACCTGCGGAAGGATCCGCGGACCAAGCATTTCGAGCTGACCTCCCGCACCCTGGCGCCGGCGTACCATTACACGCAGTCCAATCCGCTGGTGCGGCGGGCGGTGCCTTATCTCGTGCAGCTTGCCGGCGTGACCGAGGAGGCAACCAATCTATCGATGCTGGACGGCACGGAAATCGTCTTTGTCGCGCGATTCGTCACCCGGCACGTTATTGCTTCTCACGTGACGGTGGGCACGCATTCGCCGGCCTTCTGCACGGCACCGGGAATCGCGATGCTGTCGCACCTTCCGCCCAGGGAAGCGCAGGCCATCCTGGACGCCTCGATCCTGCGCCCGTATACGCCGCATACTACCTGGCACATGCCGGAGTTGCAGGCGAAACTACGGGAGACAGCGTCGCGGGGCTATGCCGTTTGCAGCGAGGAAATACTGATCAACGACATCTCGGTTGCCGCGCCAATCCTGGACGGCGATGGAAGACCCGTCGCAGCGGTGAATGTCGCAGTGTCCAAATTGCGCTGCGATACGGCGACCGCGGAGCGCCAATTTGCACCTCTGGTGGTGACCACCGCCCAGGCGATCTCCGGCTGAGGCGGGGTGTCAGGTCACGGCGCGTGCTTTTCCATGTAGTTGGTTGCCTCCTTCATCGCACCCCGCACGGCTGCCTCGGCGACCGCCTGCACATCTCCGGCGTCGATCTTGGCCGGGTCGTCGATCGCAATGGCGGCGGTGCCGGTCGGCATCGCCTTGATGGAGCGGCCGGGCCAGGTCGAGATGCTGATCGAGAACTCACCTTCCAGCTTCTTGCCGGACTTGTCGGGGCCCAGCGAGACCAGGCTGCCGTCCAGCGCATAGCCCTTGGCGCCCTTGTCCTTGGGTTTGTCGAGCGTCAGCTTGCCGGATGATTTCACCAGCTTCTCGGCACATTTCTCCATGATATCCGGCAGGCTGGATTTGTATTTCGAGTCGAAGACATCCTTGACTGCGAATGATTCTATTTCGACGTAGGTCTTCGGCGTTGCCATGGCGATGCTCCTCCCGTTCGGTTCGTTGCAATGGCAGCCTATGCGATTACCGCGTTCGTTACCACCTTTTGTGAAGGGTTACGATCTGCCGGAAGTTCATCAGCACCGACAATGCGATAAGGCACGATCGTCCGATGTGATCCACAGGGCCACCGCTGGCTGATCGTTTCGGACCATCGCGACGATCCGGCAGAGGGTTTGGCCGTTCCACCGGATTCGGCCACACTGGCGAGACGCAGGGAGAACCCGCCATGGACGTTACCGCACAGCTATCCGCCTTTACCGCCGCGATCAGGCTGGACCGGCTGCCAGCCGAGGTCGTCGCGCGGGCCCGATTCCTGCTGCTCGACCTGGTCGGCAATATCGTTCGCGCGCGCCATGATGCCGAAAGCACGCCGTCGTTCCTGGGCGCCGTCCGGGCGCTGGGCATGGCCGGCGGCAACAGCGGCGTGTTCGGTGATGAAGCGCGCTACACGGCGGCTGGCGCCGCTTTCCTGAACGGCGCCCTCGCCCACTCCCTCGACTTCGACGACACCCATGCCGCCGCCAGCCTGCACCCCGGTGCCCCCGTCATTCCCGCCGCGCTGGTCGCCGGCGAGATGGTGGGCGCGTCGGGCTCCGACGTGCTCGCGGCCATCATTGCCGGCTACGAGGTGACCTGCCGCATCGCGCTCGCGCTGCCGGCCGGCGAGCACTACAACCGCGGCTTCCACCCCACCGCCACGTGCGGCGCGTTCGGCGCCGCCGCCGCCGCCGGGCGGGTATTCGGGCTGGATGCGGACGGGATTGCCGGCGCGCTCGGGACCGCGCTGAGCCAGGCCGCCGGCAGCCTGCAATTCCTCGCCAACGGGGCGTGGACCAAGCGCTTCCAGGTCGGCTGGGCGGCGCTGAACGGGCTGACCGCGGCGACGCTGGTGCGCGAGGGCTTCAAAGGCGCGGCAGAGGCGCTGGAGGGCCGGCATGGTTTCATGCGTGCCTACGCGCCCAACCCGCAGCCGGACCGCGCCGTGCAGGATCTGGGCCGCGTGTTCGAGCTGATGAACACGGCCGTGAAGCCGTACCCCTCGTGCCGCTATGGGCATGCCGGGATCGACGCCGCGCTGGCGCTGCGCGCCGAACATGGGCTGCGGGCGGAAGAGATTGAACACGTGACCCTGAGCCTGTCGAAATCCGGCATGCTGCTCGTGGGCGAACCGGCGGAGAAGAAGCGCGACCCGCGCAACGTGGTGGACGGCCAGTTCAGCGGCCCGTTCGTGATCGCGGCGGCGCTGGCGACAGGGCATATGGGTTGGGACAGTTACGGGCTGCTGGATGATCCGGCGGTGCGCGGGTTGTTGCCGAAAGTCGCCTGCGAGTTCGATCCAGAGATCGAGGCGGAATTCCCGGTCAACATGTCCGCGAAGCTGACGATCCGCGCCAGGGGCACGCAGTTCGAGCGCAAAACGGTCGTGCCGAAAGGGGAACCAGGGAATTTCCTGACTGAAACCGAACTGCGGGCCAAGTTCAATAGCCTCACCGAGAGCCTGCTGGGACCGGAGCAGGCCAATCGTCTCGCCGGCACGATTCTGGCGATCGATTCACTGATGGATGTCAGTTCGCTGGCCCGCCTTGCTGTCCCGCACGCCACGCTGGAATTCGCCGGCGATTGATCGGGACGCTTCGTAACAGGCGTGCCTGGCGCACGCATTTGCGTCCCCGATCACTCTGGGGTTTTGTCGGGACCCGATATCGCCGCCTACAACGTCCGGAGGATGGATCTGCATGCCCACGCTCGCCCCTGACAGGCTGCGCGCCGTCATCAGCCTGATCGTCCGCCGCATGGGCAGCAGCGACGCGGAAACGCGGGAAGTCGCCGACCACCTTATCCGCGCCAATCTCGCCGGCCATGACAGCCATGGCGTAGGGATGCTGCCGACCTATATCCGGCTGCTGCAGGAAGGGCTGCTGGTGCCTAACCAGACGCTGGAAACCGTGCTCGATTTCGGCGCGTTGCTGGTGCTGGATGCGCATCGCGGCTTCGGCCAACGCATGGCCGCGGACGCGGTGCGCCGGGCAATGGCCCGTGCGCGGGAATTGGGTGCCTGCGTGCTGGGGTTGCGCAACAGCTCGCATATCGGGCGCGCCGGCACCTATGGGGAACTGGCGGCCAACGAGGGCATGGCATTCATCGGCTACGTCAACGTGGCGGATCACCGCGACGTTGCCGCGCCTTGGGGCTGCGGTGAGGCACGGGTGGGTACCAACCCGTTCGTCACCGCGGTGCCCGGTGCGAACGGGCCAATGCTGCTGGACATGGCGACGACCACGATTGCCGCCGGCAAGGCGCGGATCGCGCGCAACAAGGGCGTCCCGGTGCCGGAGGATTGCCTGATCGACCCCGAGGGACGCCCGACCACTGATCCGACAGGTTTCATCGATGACCGTTCCGGCGCCCTGCTTACGTTCGGCCGGCACAAGGGCTCGGGCCTGGCGGTGATGTGCGAGATCATGGCGGGCGCCGTTGCCGGCGGGCAGCGCACCGATCAGCCACGCAAAAACGGGGTGCTGAACAGCATGTTCGCGGTGCTGATCGATCTCTCGCGCATCGGCGACCGCAGCAACATCATTGCCGGCGTGGAGGCGACGCGCGCGCATGTGCGGTCCGCCCGCGTCGCTCCCGGTTTCAGCGAGATATTGCTGCCCGGCGAGGCGGAGCGACGCGCCGCGGCAGAGCGGGCGCGGGGCATTCCGGTGGATGACCGGACATGGCAGCAGGTGCGCGAGGCAGCGGCGAAGCTGGGCATTACGGAGGCGGAGCTGGAACGGGCAAACGGATAATCGGGTGGCTCCGGTTACAACGAACCGTAGCCACCGCCCCCCGGCGTCTGGATGACGAACAGATCCCCCGGCGCCAACTCCGCGCTTGCTGTTCCGGTCAGGATTTCCATGCTGCCATCGGCACGTTCCACCCACTGCTTGCCGGCGGCACCCGGTTCACCGCCTTGCAGCCCGAACGGCGGGACGTTGCGGCGAGATGAGACGATCACCGCTGTCATCGGCGTCAGGAAGCGGACGCGGCGCACGGAACCGTCACCGCCGTGCCACCGTCCGGCCCCGCCGGAGCCGTGCCGGATCGCGAAACATTCAAGCCGCACCGGATAGCGCAGTTCCAGGACTTCGGGATCGGTCATGCGGGTGTTCGTCATATGCGTCTGCACCGCCGACACGCCATTGAATCCCGGTCCTGCGCCGGTGCCGCCGCAGATCGTTTCGTAGTATTGTCTTGTCGCATCGCCGAACAGGAAGTTGTTCATCGTCGCCTGCGAACAGGCGATCGTCCCCAATGCGCCGAACAGCGCGTTGCAGGTGGCCTGCGACACCTCCGTATTCCCCGCCACCACCGCCGCGCCCGGCCGCGGCGAGAGGAATGTTCCAGGCGGAATGATCAGCTCGATCGGCTTGAGGCAGCCATCATTCAGCGGAATCTCGTCACCGACCAGGCAGCGGAACACATACAACACTGCGGCGCGAGCAACCGCGGGGGGCGCGTTGAAGTTGTTGTGGTCCCGCTGCGGGCCGGTGCCGGTGAAATCCACCGTAGCCTGCCGTGCGGCGCGGTCCACGCGCACCGAAACCCTCAGCGGGGCGCCGTCGTCCATCGTGTAATCGAACTGCCCGTCGCCGATGCGGTCGATCACCCGCCGCACACTCTCTTCGGCATTGTCCATCACGTGACGCATATAGGCCGCGACCGTTTCCCAGCCGTATTGCGCGACGACGCGCTTCAACTCCTGGACGCCTTTCTCGTTCGCGGCCACCTGCGCCTTGATGTCTGCCACGTTCACATCCGGGCTGCGCGCCGGATATTTCGCGCCGGCAAGCAGGGCGCGCAGCTCCGGCTCTCGGAAGTGTCCGCCATCGACCAGCAGGAAATCGTCGATGACGACGCCTTCCTCCTCCAGCGTGGATGATGCCGGGGGCGTCGATCCGGGCGTGATGCCGCCGATATCCGCATGATGGCCACGGCTGCCGAGGAAGAAACGGATATGCGTGCCGGCCTCATCGAACACCGGCGTGATCACCGTCACGTCCGGCAGGTGCGTGCCGCCATTGTACGGATTGTTCAGCGCCACCACGTCGCCGGGCTTCAGCGTGTCGCGCCGGTACGCCAGGACGGTGCGCACGCTCTCTCCCATCGCGCCAAGATGCACCGGAATATGCGGCGCGTTTGCAACCAGATATCCCTCGCTGTCGAACACGGCGCAGGAAAAGTCCAGCCGCTCCTTGATGTTCACGCTCATCGAGGTGTTCTGCAGCACTGCCCCGGTCTGCTCGGCGACATTCATGAACAGGTTATTGAACAGCTCCAGCAGCACGGGATCAGGGCGGTCGCTGCCGGGCGGCACACGCGTCGCCAGGGGTTCGACGCGGTGCAGCAGCATATGGTCGAATTCCGTGATCTCCGCCGCCCAGCCGGGTTCGACCATGGTCGTGGCATTGGCTTCGCGGATCAGCGCCGGACCTTTGATTGTATCGTCCGCCAACAGAGTTGCACGATCGAACACCGGCGCATTTTGTTCCACGCCCTCCGTGTAGATGCGCACATGATCGATCGGCACGGGCTTGCCTTCTCCGCGATGGGACAGTGCAGATTCCGTAACCGCTTCGCCCGCCGCGACTGCCTCGACAGCCACCGCCTCCACGGTCAGCGCACGGTCCGGTGTGGCGAAGCCGAATCGGGCTCGGTGGGCGCTGGTGAAATCGGTCACCATGTCGGCAAAGCCGCCCAGTGGTACGATCAGTGCGGCTTCCGTGCCGGCGTAGGTAAGATGGACGTGGCGGCGGGTCGTGATCCTCGCCCGGTCCGCGCCTTGAGCCGCGAGTGATTCGCTCGCCTGGTGCGCCAGTGTGGCCGCGAGTGTCTCCAGCGCCGGCAATACGTCCGCCGAGAGCGGGATTTCGACCGCCTGCTCGCGCATCACGGTCTGGTCCGCCAAGCCCATGCCATAGGCGGAAAGGACGCCGGCAAACGGATGGATGAACACCGTCTCCATCCCCAGCGCGTCGGCCACCAGGCAGGCATGCTGGCCGCCGGCACCGCCAAAGCAGTTCAGCGCGAAGCGGGTGACATCGTGCCCCTTCTGCACCGACACCTGCTTGATTGCATTTGCCATGTTGGCGACGGCGATGCGCAGGAACCCTTCCGCCACGTCACGCGGCGTGCGCTGCTCGCCGGTTGCGGCCGCGATCTGCTTCGCCAGCTCCGCGAATTTCGCGACGACTGTCTCCACATCCAGCGGCATGTTGCCGTCGGGACCGAAAATCGCCGGAAAATGCGCCGGCTGGATTTTGCCGACGCAGACATTGGCGTCGGTCACGGTCAGCGGTCCGCCGCGCCGATAGCAGGCGGGACCCGGATCGGCACCGGCCGAGTCCGGCCCTACCCGAAAGCGCGCGCCGTCGAAATGCAGGACCGATCCGCCGCCCGCTGCGACCGTATTGATCGCCATCATCGGCGCGCGCATCCGCACACCGGCAATGGCCGTCTCGAACGCCCGCTCGAACGTGCCGGCATACAGCGCCACATCGGTGGAGGTGCCGCCCATGTCGAACCCGATGATGCG
>DATDIC010000197.1:0-2101 GCA_036521275.1 Acetobacteraceae bacterium | reverse complement strand
TTCGCGCGCGTTCAGTCGATTGCCGCGTGCACCAGGTTGCTGACGCGGTCCAGCCGAGCCGAGTGCCACGGATCGGGCTGCACGTAGTTGGTAACGTACGTGAATGATACGCCGCTGGTGGGATCAGCCCAGGAATAGCTGGACCCCACACCGCCATGGCCGAAGGTGGATGCCGCGCCGATCGTGCCCAGCCCGCGGATGCGGTCGCTTTCGCCGCGCACATGCGGACCCAGGCCGCGATGCATGGGGATGCCGCTCATCTGCGCATCAGGCGTTTCGCCGGTGTGGTTGCGGGAGACATAGGCCACCAGGCGGGGTGAAAACAACCGTACCGAACCAAGGCGACCACCGCCCAGCAGCATCTGATAAAACGCCGCCATGCCGCGCGCTGTGGCGAATCCGCCGCCGCTGGGCAGGCCCGCGGTGCGAAATTCGGCGGAGTTGTCGCGCGGTTCGGGCGCATATGTGTCGGCGCAGCGGGATTGCTGCGCGGCCGGGACGCCGACCATGATCTCGCTGCCGAGGCCCAGCGGCTCGATGACACGCTGGCGGATCACGTCGCGATAGTCCTGGCCGGTGATCGATTCGATGACCATCGCCTGCACCAGGTGCGCGGCGCGGCCGTGATATTGCACGCGGGTGCCGGGCGTCCATTCCAGTGAGAAGTCGCAGACCTCGGCACGCATGCGCGCATGGTCGGTCCAGGTGGCGCGGGAAATGTCGCCGTTCGGGAAGCCGCCCTGGTGCGTCATCACCTGGTGCAGCGTGATGTCGGCCTTGCCGCGCACGGCGAACTCCGGCAGGTGGTCGGCGACGCGATCCATGAAAGACAGGCGGCCGTCTTCGACCAGCGTCCAGATCGCCGCGCTGGTCAGCACCTTGGTCTGCGAGAACAGCAGGAACAGCGTGTCGTTGGTGGCGGGAACGCGGGTCGGGTCGGTACGGGCATCGCCATAGGTGCGGAACAAGGCGAGCTTGCCGTGCCGGGCGACGGCGATCTGCGCACCGGGATAGCGGCCTTCCTCGATATGGGTGCGGACCAGCCGGTCCAGCGCGTCCAGCGGCTTCGGCGCCAGGCCCAGCACCTCGGGGTTGCTTTCGGACAAAGGGAAATCGGTTGGCATCGCCGTGCACTCCGTGGCTCGAAGCCGCTTAAGTCGCAACGCACCATGCCGAGTGTGCGCATTGCCGTCCACTATCATCCCCGCACCGCATTCCGGCAATGAAGTCGCCCGTCATGTTGGGCATGGACCGCGCAAAGGCATCGCGGCAGAATACATCGGTTCCCGATGCATCGCACGAAGCTGGGGACCGATAAGCCGCGCGGTGACGCGGCGTGGGGAGGAAACCATGTTCGACCAGGTACTGAATCCTTTCGGGAACGTTTTTGCGGTTTGGTTAGTAGCGCTGATCCCGGTGGTGGTGCTGCTGTTCCTGCTCGCTGTGCTGCGCATGACCGCGTGGCTGGCGACGCTGATCGGCTCGCTGGTGACCCTCGTGCTGGGGATCATCGTGTGGGGCATGCCCGTCGGGCTTGGGGTGCAATCCTATATCTTCGGTTCGCTGACAGGTATCTGGGCGGTGGACTGGATCACCTTCTGGGGGGTGGTGCTGTTCAATACGCTGGTGCTGACCGGCACGTTCGAAAGCTTCCGAGCCTGGCTGACCACGCAGGGCACTGCTGATGTGCGGGTGCAGACGTTGCTGTTCGCCTGGGCATTCGGCGCTCTGCTGGAGGGCCTGGTTGGGTTCGGTTATCCGTGGGCCGTCGTGGCACCCATACTGATCGCGGTCGGCATTCCCGATCTCGACGCGATCCGGGTTGCCGCGATCGCCAACAATGCGCCGGTCTCCTACGGTGCGCTCGGAGTGCCGATCGTGGCATTGGCGGCCGTGACCGGGCTGCCGCTCATGCAACTCTCTGCCTCGATCGGCCATATCGTGGCGATCCTGGCCCTGCTGCCGCCCTGGGTGCTGATTTATCTGGTGTGCGGGCGAGCCGGTTTCCGTGAAGGCTGGCCGCTGGCGATCGTTGGCTCGCTCGGCTACATCGCCGGACAGTTTCCGGTGGCGGTGTATCTCGGCCCCTACTTGCCGGACA
>DATDIC010000196.1:0-25945 GCA_036521275.1 Acetobacteraceae bacterium | reverse complement strand
CGGTTCGATGGGGCCGCCCGACCCGCGGTACGGCTCATTGCAATAGCGGAGCTGATGGTCGCCCTCGCGGTGCTCACGGCCGCTGCGCTGAGCGCTCCGGACGCCAACTGGGATCTCAGGAACTATCACCTGTACAACGGCTATGCGTTCCTGAACGGGTGCATCGGCATGGACCTCGCGCCGGCGCAGATCCAGACATTCAACGCGCCGCTGCTGGATATGATTTACGTGCTGCTGCTGACAGCGCTGAACGGCGCGCCGCGGATGCTCTCGATGGCCCTCGCCGTCCCGCATGCACTGGCGGCGGTGCTACTGCTGACGCTGGCACGCCGGTTATTGCCGGGGTGGCAGGCATTCGCCGCGGTGTTGATCGGCTTGACCGGCGCGGCCGCGTTGCCGACGCTGGCGACGACAATGAGCGTGATGGCACCGGCCTGTTGCCTGCTGGGCGCGATCCTGCTGCTGCTCGGGGATGCACGCACGGAGCCTTCGATACCATCCAGCCTCGGGGCTGGCGCGCTGGGCGGCACGGCGGTCGGGCTCCAGCTCACCGCGGCCCCATACGCGCTTGGGTTGCTGATCATGTTGCCGCTGCTTGCGACCCCCGGGCGACGCGTCCGCCTGCTGGTCGGGATGATCGGCGGCGGATTGATCGGCGCAGCGTGCTTCGGCGGATTCTGGTGGTGGGGCCTGTGGGAACGCTATGGCGACCCGGTGTTCCCGTATTTCAACGGGCTGTTCCACTCGCCGTGGGCAGACCCGGTCAGCATGACGGACCGGCGCTTCCTCCCCCGGTCGATCGGGCAGGCACTCGCCTATCCGCTGTACTGGGCGTTCAGCCCGCAAACGTTGGTGACCGAGCTGCGAAGCCGCGATCCGCGCATACTGCTGGGCTGGATTTCGGCGCTGGCACTGGCAATCGGCGCCGGGCATCGATGGCGGGGATCGGACCGGGCGGCAGCCGCGTTGCTGGCATTCTGGGCGATGTCCTTTGTTGCATGGGAGCTGCTCTTTTCGATCCTGCGCTATCTGGCAGTGCTGGAGCTGCTCAGCGGCGTGCTCATTATGCTGGCATTGCGACCGGTGCTGCGGCGATTGCCGGACTCGCTGCAGCGCACCGGCGCGGCCGCGCTGGTCACGCTTTTGATTAGCCTGACGATTTATCCAGACTGGGGTCGAGCGTCGGCTGGAAGGCTCGCGGTCGACGTGCGGCCCCCGCCGTTTCCACCCGGCAGTCTCGTCGTCCTGCTCGACCCGTCGCCCATGGCTTATGTCGCCGTTTTCGTTGGGCCGGAGATACGATTCGTGGGCGCGGACAATAATCTGGTGCACCCTGGCGATCGCAGCCGCCTGGCCCGCGCCGTGGCGGGTGCGATCAGCGGCCATGATGGCCCCCTCTGGGGCCTCGAAATGCCGCGGGAAAGCCCAGGAGCCGCGGATACGACGTTGCGCGCATACAACCTGCGCCGGGACGGATCATGTGCCGTGGTACATTCCAACTTGGACGACGACGGCATCCTGGCATGCCCGCTCTCGCGGATCGCTGCCGGCACAGGGACGCGACAAGTCTCGCGCGGTGATTCCAGCCGTTGATGATTGACTTGCAGCGACTGCCGCTCTGCCGAGCCTGAACAAGGTCCTGCGCGGCGCCGGGCCGTTCTCAATCAACCAGTCATCATCATCGTGCAAGCGTAGTACTTGCGGCACGGCACAACAGGCCGGTAGGCTACGAATCGTGGCTTCCAAGGGCCTGGACCGCAAGATTTCGCATCCCGGACGCTTCGGGCTCGCACCCGGCCCGGCCTTCCCTCTTGAGACGGGAGACCCCTCATGTCCGCCACAACCAGCATCCAGCAGCACGATACGGCATCCAACCCGCTCGATGCACTCGAGCAGATCGTCCTGGCCAATGACTGGGCCTTCGACCGGCGCAGCGAGACCGAAATGGCCGCTGAGGCGCCCGGCCGCTGGTGCGACTACGGACTTTACTTCAACTGGTCGCAGGAGATCAGCGCCATGCATTTCACCTGCA
Organism: Acetobacteraceae bacterium; assembly: GCA_036521275.1. GTDB lineage: Bacteria > Pseudomonadota > Alphaproteobacteria > Acetobacterales > Acetobacteraceae > DATDIC01. The sequence continues at coordinate 23,913 of DATDIC010000196.1, read as the reverse complement.
CTTTCGACCTGAAGGTGCCGGCCAAGCGGCGTTCTGCCCTGTACGAACTGCTGGCCCTCGCCAACGAACGGCTGTGGATCGGCCATTTCGGGATGGACCCGGACGATGGCATGCCGGTGTTCCGCCACGCTGTCCTGTTGCGCGGCGCGCCCGGGGCATCCTCGGAAAGCCTGGAGGACATGGTCGATATCGCCATCACGGAATGCGAGCGGTTCTTCCCGGCGTTCCAGTTCGTGCTGTGGGGCGGCAAAACGCCGACCGACGCGCTGGACGCCGCCATGCTGGAATGCGTCGGGGAGGCATGAGCGACGACCGGATACCGCCAATCCTGCTGGTCGGGTGCGGCCGCATGGGCAGTGCCATGCTTGCCGGCTGGCGGGAACGCGGACTTGCACCGTCCGTAGCGGTCGATCCGGCACCCGCCGCGCTCGCCCAGGCCGGCCCCGATCTGCTGGTGGTGGCGGAGCCGGCGGCGATCCCGTCGGAATTCACCCCCGAGGCGGTGGTGTTCGCCGTGAAGCCGCAGAACGCCGCGGCGACGCTGCCCGACTATGCGGGCTATGGCGGGTTGTCGGTGTTCCTGTCGATCATGGCCGGCCGTACGATCAGCGGAATCCGGGCGATGGTCGGAACCGATGCGGCTATTGTGCGCGCCATGCCGAACACGCCCGCCGCGGTGCGGCAGGGCATCACCGTGGCCTGCCCGGCGACCGGCGTCGCGCCAGCCCAGCGAGACCTGTGCGAGTCGCTGCTGCGGGCCATCGGCGCCGTCGCCTGGGTGGACAATGAAAATTTGCTCGATCCGGTAACCGCGGTTTCGGGGAGCGGCCCGGCCTATGTGTTCCTGCTTGCCGAGTTGCTGGAGCGCGCCGCGCTCGAACAAGGCATTCCCGCTGACCTCGCCCGCCTGCTGGCGCGGCAGACCGTGTCGGGCTCCGGCGCGCTGTTGGCCGCCGCCTCGGACGACGCGGCTGATCTGCGCAAGGCAGTCACCAGCCAGGGCGGCACGACCGAAGCTGCACTCGGCGTGTTGATGGCGTCGGACGCTTGGCCGCGAGCACTAAGTCAGGCGGTGGATGCTGCGACCCGGCGTTCTCGCGAACTCGCGGGCTGACAACCACGACAAGTACATCCATGTTCTCCGCATGGACGACGCTGAGTTCGACAAAGCCCTGATCGCTGCGGCGTTCGCGTTGGCGTCGGAGCGTGGCTGGCACCGGTTGAACGCCGCCGAGGCGGCCACGCGCGCCGGCGTGTCGCTGGCACGGGCGCGCGAGCGTTTTCCCGGACGGGCAGCCATCCTGCTGCGGTTCGGTCGTCTCGCCGACCAGGCCGCACTGGCGGAGCCGCCGCGCGAAGGCACGGTCCGTGACCGGCTGTTCTATTTGCTGATGCAACGGATCGATACGTTGCAGACCCATCGTGAAGGTGTGCTGGCATTGCTGCGCGCGCTGCGGCGCGAGCCTGAGACAGCGCTGTTGCTGGCCTGCGCCACGCGGCGAAGCATGCGCTGGATGCTGCAGGCGGCCGGCGTGGCGACCCACGGGCTGCGGGGCGAACTGCGCGTGAAGGGGTTGCTCGGCGTGTGGATGTGGGCGATCCGCGCCTGGCAATCAGATGACACCGCCGACATGTCCCACACCATGGCGGCGATGGATTCGGCGTTGGGCCGCGTGGAGCGGCTCGCGGGCTGGCTCGGTGGCGCCACGCCACCAACGCCATCCCCCCCGGGTGACGAGATCCCGCCAGCGGAGCCTCCATCTCCCGAATCCCCACCCCCGCCAGCACCCGCGGAACCGCCCGAAGAACCGCGGACACCCCCGCCGATGCCGCCCACCATGCCGCCGCCGCCCGAATCGCCGGCATGAATTCCGGGGCGGACTGAAACCGGACGACCCGTGCCGGCACCGCCGGCGCGTTTGCAGGAGCGAAAGGAACACCCATGCCGCTCGATCCCAAAGGCTCCGAGTTCGATTTCCGCCGTTTGTTCGCCGAGATGAAATTCCCCGCCGTCCCCGATATGGAGGCGTTCACCACTGCGGCGCGGCGCAACATGGAGGCGCTGTCGGCCGCCAACCGGATCGCGCTGGAGGGCGCGCAGGCGGTTGCGCGCCGGAACATGGAAATCATGCAGCAATCGATGGCGGAAATGACCGAAGCGGTGCGCGCGCTATCCGGCGCCGACGCGCCGCAGGCCAAGGCCGCACGACAGGCCGAGCTGATCAAGCAGGCCTACGAGCACGCAGTGGCCAATCTGAAAGAGCTGCGGGATCTGATCCAGCGTTCCAATGAAGAGGCGCTGACGCTGCTCAATCGCCGCTTCACCGAAGCCATGGACGAAGTGAAGGCGATGGCGGAGAAAACGCGGTAAGGTGTGATCGCTTGCGACGATGACCGCGTCATCCTGAAGCGATTACGCCCAGCTACCCGCGCCCGAACACCGCCCCGCGCAGCATGCTGGGAACCTCGACGTCGATCTCCAGCGTCGAGATGGGATCGCCACGGTCGAGCTTGATCTGCACGTTGTCGCGTTCCACGTGTACGTGCCGAGCGATCACCGCCAGGATCTCCTCCTGCAGCACCGAGATCAGATCGGAGCCGCCTACCACGGCGCGTTCATGCGCCAGCAGCACCTGCAGCCGCTCGCGCGCCACCGGCGCCGAATCGCGCCGGCGAAATATGGTCAGCAGGCTCATGCCACGGCCCTCCGGCCGAACAGCTTGCCGATGAAACCGGTCCGCTGCGCAACCGGGATTGTGACCTGGATCTGCTCACCCTTCAGCCGCTTCGCTGCCTCTGCATAGGCCCTCGCCGCCGGCGAGGCGGGATTGCTCAAGGTTATCGGCGCCCCGAGATTGGAGGCACGCAACACCTCCTGGCTTTCCGGGATGATGCCAAGCAGGGGGATCGACAGAATTTCCAGCACGTCCTCGGTCTTCAGCATCTCCCCACGCGACGCGCGGGCTGCGTCGTAGCGGGTCAGCAGCAGGTGCTTGGGCATCTTCTGCCCGCGTTCGGCCCGCTCGGTCTTGGAATCGAGCAGTCCGATGATGCGGTCTGAATCGCGCACCGACGATACTTCCGCGTTGGTGACCACTACCGCGGCATCGGCGTGCCGCATCGCCATGGTGGCGCCCCGCTCGATGCCGGCCGGGCTGTCGCAGATGATCCAATCGAATTTCTCCCGCAGCTCGCCGATGACGCGCTCCACGCCCTCGGGCGTCAGCGCCTCCTTGTCGCGGGTCTGGGACGCTGGCAGCAACGACAGATTCTCCAACCGCTTGTCGCGGATCAGTGCCTGCGGCAGCTTGGCGTCGCCCTGAACCACGTTGATGAGGTCGAACACCACACGTCGTTCCGCCCCCATCACCAGATCGAGGTTGCGCAGGCCGACGTCGAAATCCACGACCACGACATTCTCACCGCCCTGAGCGAGCGCCGCTCCCAGAGCCGCCGTCGAGGTGGTCTTGCCGACGCCGCCTTTGCCGGATGTCACGACCACGACCTGAGCCATGCTCCCCTTCCTTTCAGTCCAATGCTGCAATGACCATCGTTTCGCTGTCGAGCCACGCCTGCACGGCACGGCCATGCAGCGAGCGGTCCATATCGTCGGCAGTCCTGTACACACCCTCAATAGCCAGCAGTTCGGCTTCCAGCTTGCGGCAGAAGATCCGCGCACCCTTGTTGCCGCTAAGCCCGGCAATCGCACGCCCACGCAAGGCGCCATACACATGGATAGAGCCACCGGCCACGATCTCGGCACCCCAGGCGACCGCACCGATGATGACGACATCGCCCTGTTCGTGCACAATTGACTGGCCGGAGCGGACCGCCTGATCGACGATCAAGGTACTCGCATCAGGCGCAGCGTGCGGGGCCGGCCGACGCTCGTCCGGAACATCCAGCGGCCGACCGGCGCCTTTGGCGGTGCCGATCGGCCCTCCCCATTTCTCCACGCCGGCCCAGGACGGGTGCGCGCCCTCGGTCCCGATAATGCGAATCCCTCGGTCGGCGAGCGCCGCAATCAATCCTGCAACGTCCGGCTGCTCGCGCGGCAACCCGGCAAGATCGAGCAGCACCGGGCGCGCATCGAAGAACGACGGAGCGCGCGCGATCTGCGCGTCAAGAGCGGCGAGCCAATCGGCTAATGGCGGCTCGGGCGCAAGCACGAGCGCCATGAACGAGCGGCCACGAACGCGTATGGCAGAGCGGGACTCGGCGGCGGACACATCAATCGCGTACCCGCCGCTGCGGCCTCGGTCAACGTGAATGATCGCTTGCGCCTATGGCGGTTTCGTGCCTAGCGAGTCGTGCGATCGTACGTGCGGATCAGCTCTCCGCTGGCCCCATCGACCTGATCAGCTCGAAGACTTTTTTGCGCAGCGCCGGATCACCGATACGGTAATAGGCGCGCACCAATTCAAGTGTTTCCCGGCGGTTCATTGTGTCGTCGCCAAAGCTATCCTGCTGCTCATTGAAGCCGACGGCGCGTCGGGCCGCACCGCCCCCACCCAGGCTTTCGGGCATGTCGTCAAAAAAGAAGCTGATCGGTACATCCAGGACGCGCGACAGATCGAATAGCCTGGAGGCGCCAACGCGGTTCACGCCACGCTCATATTTCTGGATCTGCTGAAATGTCAGCCCGAGGGAATCGCCCAGGCGCTCCTGCGACATGCCAAGCAATGTCCGGCGCAGCCGGATACGGGTCCCCACATGGATATCGATCGGGCTAGGGCGGGCATCCTTTTCAGCCACGCCAGCCTGATCGGGGCGCCCCTCGGACGGACTACCCTTGGTCTGGTCCAGCATGACCGTGCTCCCTGTCATTATCTACCTGCCTCGCTACCCGCCTGCGCCACCAGCAGCCTATATAAACCCCAGCCGGCGTTAGGGAAATCGAAACCTACAACCGGGAATAGTCCAACATTTCGGTCAACGCAAGGGTTTCCGTATCGAATTACGCATCTGCTCTCGTAAAAAATGGACACGCCTGGTCAGCGCCAGCGATACGCCAGCAAACCCGCTACCAGCGCCAGGATGGACAATCCGATCGGAAGCGGCAGACCTACCCGGGAAAACAGAGTGGGCGGCATCGGCTCAGTCAGCGGGACGGCGATCACGCCCACCCGATCGATGCCGATCCGTCCCAACTCGTGACCTCGCGCATCGAATGCAGCGGAGATCCCGGTATTCGCGGCGCGCATCAGTGGCAGCCCTTCTTCCACGGCGCGCATGCGCGCCGCCGCGAGATGCTGGCGCGGGCCGGTCGAATTGCCGAACCAGGCGTCGTTCGTGATGTTCACCATCCAGGCGGGCCGGTCCGCCTCATTGACGACTTGCCCGGGAAAAATTGCCTCGTAACAAATAAACGCACCGAACGACGACAATCCCGGAACATGCAGCGTTTCAGGTCCTCGGCCACGGGCGAAACCTCCTCCGGGCACCACCTGGACCGGAAGCGGGACCCAGTCCGGCTGGTATTCCCCGAACGGAACCAGATGCCACTTGTCGTAGCGGCCAAGAATGTCGCCGCTGCCATTCAGCGCAAATAAAGAATTGTACGGCCGCCCGGCCGCATTGAACCGCACCGACCCAATCAGGGCGGGCGCACCTCCCGCGGCCTCCGCAATTGCCTGTCGCGCCAGCGGCTCGCGGTCGATCAAATAGGGACTGGCGGTTTCCGGCCAGATCACCACTTTCGCGCCCCGCCCGGCCGCGCTCACGCCTTCGCGCGTGAGCTCCAGATATCGGTTGAAAATTTGCATCGCCAGAACCTGGCTCCATTTCTGGCCCTCGGCGATATCGCCCTGAACCAATACCGCTTGCAGCCCCGGGTTGACGGCCGGCAACGGCGATTGCAGCCGAACCAGGCCGGCCGCCCCCCAAGCGACCAGCAATGCCACCCCCGCCAAGCGGGACCCCCAACCCAGCACGGGCGTCGCCGCAAGCAGCAGAGTGACGAGCGTCAGCCCATGGACGCTGACCCACGCGGCCGGCTGGATGAACACATCACCGAGCCGGCCAGGAAACTCCCAGACGCTGCCCCACAGGTTCCACGGAAATCCGGTGAGCACGAACTGGCGCGCAACATCTCCCAGCACCCATGCGCCGCCCAGCGCCAGCACGCGCGGCCAGCCCGGTACTGCCAGCCGCGCCAGCGCCGCCGCGGGTGCGATAAAAACGGCCAGAGTCGCCGCCAACGCCGGCACGGCGATGGGGACGAACCACCAGAACCGCGCCGCTTCGATCAGAATGGCCTCGGTCACCCAGTAAAGCCCGACCAGATGCACTCCAAACCCGAACCACCAGCCGCGGCGGGCAGCCGCGCGTGGGCCGGGCGCCGCATCGATCAAATGCAGCAGCGCCGGGACGGACAGCAACAGCACCGGTAGGGCGAATACGGGCGGCAGCGCCGCCGCGGCAATCATCCCGAACAGGAACGCCGCCAGATCGGCCCGCCACCCGGATAGGCGAGCGAGCCTGCCCTCCAGCCTCAACCGCAAGCGATGCCCACCCGCATGCTGAATCGGGTCAGTCGAGCGCGTCGCGCAACTGCCGCTCGTAGTGACGATAGTATTTATCCGTGACGAGATCGGTCTTGACGACAACAGCAACATCCGTGGTGTTGAACTGAGGATCGATCACTGCGCCGTCGCCGACGAAACCGCCCAGACGAAGATAACCTTTGATCAGTGGCGGCAGGAGATTGAGCGCTCGCCGCGGGTCGATCGGGGCGGGCAGGTTGCGCCGCATATCGATATATCGCGGCGGCAGGGCTCGGGGCCGCAGGGCTGGGGGAGCCAGATGATTGTAATAAAGGTACGTCAGCTCGGGCGCCAGCGCGTCTGGATCAATGCCCGGAAGGCTGGCGCAACCGAACATCAGATCGATCCGATAGTGGAACACATATGCCGCGATGCCACGCCACAGCAATTGCATCGCGGCGCGATTGCGATATCCAGCATCGACGCAGGAACGGCCCAATTCGAGCAGGCGCCCCGGAAATCGCAGCAGTGGCGTGAGGTCGTACTCGTTCGCTGAATAGAAGCGCCCGACGCGGGCTGCCGCCTCACGTTGGATCAGCCGGTAAGTCCCGACCACCCCTTCCGGCCCCGGACCGATCGCGTGATCGAGCACGAGCAGGTGATCGGCTACCGCATCGAACTCATCGTAATCTCGCCGGCCTGCTTCTGTTGGCGGATCGGCGGCGGCCCCCATCTCCACATAGAATACCCGGTACCGCAACGCCTGGACAGCCTCCAGCTCGGTCCGCGTGCTCGCCAACCGTACTCCCAGGTGGCCGGCGCGCAGCTCCGGGAACACAGGATCGCGCACCGTGGCACCGACAAGATGCTGGGCGGTCACCGCGCGGGCCTGTCCTGCCGTGGGTCTGCCTGGGCCTCCGCCCGGCGCTGTCGTTCTGACAGCCGCTCGCGGGCCGCCGCTCGGTCGATGCGACGTCCAAACAGCTCCAGCCGGAGCGAGACCAGGTCAAAGCCCAGTCGCAAGGCGATGGTCTGCATCAGCCGCTCATGCTCCGGGTCCTGAAATTCAATGACTTTGCCGGTCTCGACGTCGATCAGGTGGTAATGGTGGCCATGCTCGGTGGGTTCGTAACGAGCGCGCCCGCCACCGAAATCCCGTCGTTCGAGGATACCTTTCTCCTCCAGCAGGCGGACCGTGCGATAGACCGTCGCAATAGAGATCCGGCTGTCGAGAGCAGCCGACCGGCGATACAGTTCTTCGACATCCGGGTGATCGACCGCCTCCGACAGCACGCGGGCGATCACCCGCCGCTGGCCGGTCATCTTCAGCCCGCGCTCGACGCAGAGTCGCTCGATTCGCGATTCCATCCGGCTCCTTGCGGTCACCCCAAGCGGTCAGCTTTTCACCCGCCCGTCGGCCGAGACTCGGCGCGGGCGCCGACCGACTGTGCAGCGCAGACTACCGGGGCAAGGGGGTCGGGCGCAAACGCCCGATTCGGTCGCCGCTATTTGCGGCCGGAGCGTGGCTTTGTACCAAGCCCGATCTTTTTCGCCAGCGAAGACCGGTGGCGCGCGTAATTAGGGGCAACCATCGGATAATCCGGCGGTAATCCCCAACGCTCCCGGTATTGTTCAGGGCTCATATTATACGCGGTCTTCAAATGTCGCTTCAGCATCTTCAGTTTCTTCCCATCCTCCAGGCACACAATGTGGTCGGGAAAAACGGATTTCTTCACCGGAACCGCTGGCTGCGGCCGTTCTGGTTCCAGCGGTTCTTTTCCAACACCCGCCAATGTCCGATAGACATCTTGAATCAGCGATGGAAGAGCGTCAGGAGATACGGAGTTATTGGACACGTGGGCGGAGACGATTTGCGCCGTCAATCCCAGCACGCTGGCATTTGCCGGATGCTCGGCCATTGCAATCCCTTTCTAGCCTGACAATTTGCCTCATATAAGGTGATGCAGGGCTGTTTCGCAATGATATTTGCACAATCCAAGCACGGGCAAGAACTCAGGCGAGTATCATGACTGATATGCCATCGCCAGATCAGGAACTGGACATTACGCGCGAGACCTGCCCGATGACCTTCGTGCGCACCCGGCTGGCCCTGGACCGCATGCAATCCGGCCAGATCCTGCGGGTCCGCCTGAAGGGCCAGGAGCCGCTGCGTAACGTGCCGCGGACCGCGCGCGAACAGGGACACCAGGTGCTTGCGCTGGAAACCGATCCAGCGGGACTCAGCACTTTGCTGTTACGCAAGGGCTGAGCGCGGCGCTCAGGACCAGGGCATCCGCGCCATCGGGGTAGTATCCGCGCCGCCGGGCCGCCTGTCGGAACCCTGCCGATCGATATAGTGCCTGTGCCGCCTGATTCGCCTCGGAGACCTCCAGGAATAGCGTCCCGGCGCCGGCCTGCGCCATCCGTTCCATGGCAGCAATCAGAAGCCGGCGCCCGATTCCACGCCGGCGAACCTGCGGCGCCACCGCCAGTGTCAGCAGTTCCGCTTCATCGGCCGCCACCCGCGCCAGCGCCATTCCGCCGCACGGATCGAGCAATCCGAAACCTCCTGGCAGGCCCAGTTGCAGCGCAATGGCATCCGCGCCCCACGCCTCGCCGGGTGGGAACGCCGCGCGGTGTATCTCGGCAAGCGCCGCGGCATGCGCGCTCGTCGCCACTATCATACCGCGGGAGCCGGGCGGGGGGCAGCCGGGAGACGCGCTTCCGGCGGATCGACGTAGAGCGGTTGTACAGCCAAAGGCGGCAATTCGCCCGTGCGTCGCCGGCAAGCGGCAATCGCAATGTGCCGCGGTTGGGGAAATCGAGCATCCGTGAGCATCACATTCGCATCGAGAGCAGCCAGCCAGGCCGCCGTGTCGATCGCGGCGTCACCGGCGACGGCGACGGGACCATCGGGTACGGGCAGCAAGTCGAGCGTGTAGCCGCCAATGCGACCGCCAGTGCGCTCCAGGAACACGCGGCCCCGACGGCTGTCGATCGCCGACCAGAGCTCCCTGTTGCCGAGATAAGGCAGCGATTCGGCCAACGCTTCGCCGACGCTGACGCCGACAATTGGAACGCCAGCCGCCAGACCGATCCCGCAAGCCAGAGCGAGGCCGGCGCGGATCCCGGTAAAACTCCCCGGGCCCACCGTGACAGCCACGAGGTCAAGTTCGCCAGCCTGAATGGAGCTTTCTGAAAACAGGTCAGCGGCCATTCCCGGCAGCAGCGCCGCTTGTCCCCGGTCCACCATATGCTGACGTAACGCAACAATCCGGTCATCCGAGACGATCGCCGCCGAACAGCGAGCCAGCGCCGCATCGAGAACCAGGATGCGCATCACGCCCCCCGCAGGGGCAGCCTGCAGCGATCCGCCTGCACCCAAATGTTCACCGGCGGCCGTGCAGGGAGAGTCAAAGGAGCTGGCAAGCCTCGTCGAACTCAAGGCGAGGCGAGCGGGGGTACACACCGGCCGGATCGCCATGGCCCAGATTGATCAGGAAGTTGGAGCGCCAGCCGTGGCCGCGCAGAAACTCCTGATCCACCTTGTCGTTGTCGAACCCGGACATCGGCCCGGTATCCAATCCCAGCGCACGGGCGGCCAGGATCAGGTACGCTCCCTGCAAGGTGCCGTTGCGAAACGCCGTGGTGGCTGCCAGCGCCTCGTTGCTGGTGAACCAGGAACGCGCTTCCTGGTTGTGCGGGAACAGCCGCGGCAGGTGCTCGTAAAAGCGCGGATCATACGCAACGATCACGGTGACTGGCGCGGCCACTGTCTTGTCGAGATTTCCAGCCGACAGCGCCGGCGCCAGCCGTTGCTTCGCCTCGGGCGTACGCAGGAACAGAAATCTTCCCGGCGAGCTGTTCGCGGACGTCGGCCCCCATTTCAGCAGATCATACAGCTCTCGCAAAGTATCATCCGAGACCGGTTCATCGATAAACTTATTGTGCGTGCGGGCTCCCCGCAACAACTGCTCCAGCGCGGCGACGTCCAGCATCACAGCTCGACCTGCTCGACCGCCACCACCTCCGGCACGTAATGGCGAAGCATGTTCTCGATCCCGTGCTTCAGCGTCGCACGTGACGAGGGGCAGCCGGCGCAAGACCCCTGCATGTACAGCCGCACCACGCCTTCCCGGTACCCGCGGAACACGATATCGCCGCCATCGGCCGCGACCGCCGGGCGCACGCGAGTGTCCAGCAGTTCCCGTATCTGCGCCACGATTTCCTCGTCCTCAGGCAGCACCTCGTCGGCAACCTCGTCCTCTGCCTCTCCCTCGATCACCGGGCGGCCGGTCATGTAATGCTCCATGACGACCCCCAGCACCTGCGGCTTGAGCGCCTGCCAGGCGATCGCATCGGTCTTCGTCACGCTCACGAAGTCGCCGCCGAGAAACACGCGGGCCACCTCGGGCAGTGCGAAAATGGCGGTCGCCAGCGGACTCCGGATCGCCGCTTCGGCGGAGGCGAAATCGGCCGTGCCGGAGCCCATCACATCGCGTCCGGGCAGGAACTTGAGCGTCGCCGGATTGGGCGTGCCTTCAGTCTCGATGAACATGATCAGGCCTGGGGTTGGAAGTGGGACCACAACGGATCAATACGCCCGTTACATCGGCCGGAAACCTGGCGGTGGCAAGGGGCAGGCGGTTGAAAACCCCGCGGCGCGGGCGACGAACCGCCCCTTGCCCCGGCGCTGCGGGAACGGAGCGCGCTTCATTCAGCCGCGAGAGGGTTCTCCGGTGAACCTTGTTTGGGCGCCGGCCCGCGCGTCGTGCGGATCATGTCGATCAGAGCGCGCAACGTGGCGGGAACCTGCCGATGCCCGGGATAATAGAGAAAAAGCCCCTTGAAAGACGGTGACCAGTCCTCCAGCACCCGCGTCAACTGCCCGGAACGCAGGAATGGTTCAATGAGCGCTTCGATCGTGTATGCGATCCCCAGGCCATCGACCGCGGCCCGCACCGCCAGATCGGGGTTATTGACCATCACGCGGCCAGCGACGGAAATGTTCCGCGACTTGCCGTCCCGCTCGAACGGCCATTCGAATAGCGCGCCGCCGCGGCGATACTGAACGCAACTGTGGCGCGCAAGGTCATCTGGGGTGCGCGGAGGCCGCTGCTGCGCGAAATAGGACGGCGCGCCGACCACGGCCACCTTCACCGGTTCCGTCACCCGTACCGACGTCATGTCGGCCGCCGCGCGATCCTGCGGTCCGATTCCGGCGTCAAATCCTTTGGCGACGATGTCGATCGGGGCTTCACCGACCTCCAGCTCAAGATGCACGTCCGGATAGGTCGACAGGAAACGCCGCCAGATCGGCGCGATCACCGCGGCGGCCGCCATATGGGTCACATAAAGCCGTAGCCGCCCGAACGGCCGGCTCCGTTCCCCGTCCAGTCCCTCCAGCGCGTCGGCGATCTGATCGATTGCCGGGCGCAGACGCTCGAGCAGGCGAAGCCCGGCATCAGTCAGCGACACGCTGCGGGTGGTTCGGTGTAGCAGACGCACGCCAAGGCGTTCCTCAAGCTGACGGATGGCGTGGCTAAGCGCCGACGGCGTGATGCCCAGCCTCGTCGCGGCGACACGAAAGCTGAGACAATCGGCAACAGCCACGAACGAACTCAGGTCGGTCAGGCCCGCACGTCGCATTCCTGAATTTCTCTCACCACTGAATGCAGAAAACATAAGGTTTTCATTTCCGCCGGCGTCAATATCTATTGCGTCGCGCGTACCGGCGGCAGGCGGCTTGCCGCAGTTTTCACCCACGCCACTCGGATCAGGAAGCCATGCCGGCGGACCACAGCGCCCCAATTGGCGGCAATCGCGCCGCAATAACCGTCTGCGTGATTTTTGCCACCCTCATGCAGGCGCTCGATACCACCATCGCCAATGTCGCATTGCCCTATATTCAGGGCACGGTATCGGCCAGCCAGGATCAGATCGACTGGGTGCTGACCTCCTATATCGTCGCCGCCGCGATCATGACGCCGCCGACCGGGTTCCTGGCCGGGCGGTTCGGACTAAAGCGGCTGTTCCTGGTCTCCGTGACCGGCTTCACTATCGCCTCGATGCTGTGCGGCGCTGCCCAGTCGCTGCCACAAATCGTGCTGTTCCGTATCCTGCAGGGCTTGTTCGGCGCGGCACTCGTGCCGCTGTCCCAGACCGTCCTGCTGAATATCAACCCGAAAGAGCGCCAGGGATCCGCAATGGCGCTGTGGGGCGTCGCGGTAATGGCGGGTCCCATCCTGGGCCCGGTGCTCGGCGGCTGGCTGACCGAGAACTACAGTTGGCGGTTCGTATTTTACATCAACCTGCCGATCGGCATCCTCGCGTTTGCCGGCATGACGATCTTCCTGTCGGAAAGCCCCCGCAACACGGTCGCCAAGCTGGACTGGTTCGGCTTCGGCACCCTCAGCGTCGCCATCGGCGCATTGCAGCTTCTGCTCGACCGCGGGGAGCAGCTTGACTGGTTCGGATCCGGCGAGATCATCCTCGAAACCGTCATCGCCGCGGCGGCCTTCTACCTGTTTCTCGTCCACACGTTCACCGCCAGGGACCCGTTCGTCAAACCGTCTCTGTTCCGCGATCGCAATTTCGCTGCCGGCGTGCTGTTCGTGGCCATCGTCGGCCTGACCTACTATGCCTCGCTCGCCCTACAGCCACCCTACCTTCAGGGCCTGATGAACTACCCAATCGTCACCGCGGGCCTCGTCATGGGGCCACGCGGCGTCGGCACCATGGGGGCCATGCTGGTTGTCGGGCGGCTGATCGGGCGCGTCGACACGCGGTTCCTGCTGGCAACAGGCCTCGGTCTGACTGCCTGGTCGTTCTATGCCATGACAAGCTGGACGCCCGATATTGCCCCGGCGACCATCGTCGGTGTCGGCGTCGTGCAAGGCATCGGCCTCGGGTTTCTCTTTGTGCCGCTCAGCACGGTAACGCTGGCAACCCTGTCCCCCGACCGGCGTGCCGAAGGTGCCGGCCTTTATAGCCTGTCGCGCAACATCGGCTCCGGCATCGGAATATCGATCGTCAACAGCCTGCTGGTGCAGAACACGCAGATCAATCATGCCAACATTGCAGCGTATGTCGCTCCCTTCAATCGGCCTCTGGGGGCATCAAACGTCGCCCGGTTTTGGGACCCTATCAGTGCCGCCGGGCGCGCCGCGCTCGACGCGGTTGTCACCCGGCAGGCGGAAATCATTGCCTATATCGACGACTACAAGATGTTGATGATCGCGACACTGGCCGTGATCCCGCTGCTCATGTTCTTCAAGAAGCCGTCCGAGCGTGGCGAGGTGGATCACACGGCAGTCCTGGAATAATCCTCGCAGCCGCGGCGGAATCCATTCTCACCCGCCCGCTTCGGCACTGCGAAGCCGCTGCGCGTACACATTGATCACCAGGGCAATCAGCAGAATCAACCCGCGGATCAGTATTTTCAGAAAGCTGTCGATATCGACATGGTCCAGCCCGTTGTTCAGCACGCCCAGCACGAATAAGCCGATCAGCGTATTGCCGATCCCGCCCTGGCCACCGAACAGGCTAGTGCCGCCCACCACCACCGCCGAGATCGAATCCAGCAGATAGGTGTCGAACTCGTTCTGCTGCGCGCTGCCGAAATACGCCACCCCCAGCATCCCGGCAACGCCCGAGCACAACGCCGAAATGATCATCACCGCCGAGAGGATCGCACGCACATTCACGCCGGAATATTCGGCTGCCTCCCGGTTGCCGCCGACCATGTACACATAACGGCCGAACCGCGTGTAGGTCAGCACCAGATGCGCCAGCAGCATGATCACCGCGGCAACGATTACGATCCACGGCACTGGCCCCAGCGATTTGCTGCCGAGGGTCACGACCAGTTTCGGCACCGCATAGGCGATCTGTCCACGCACCAGCAACGCGCAGATGCCGGCGGCGATCTGCAGCATCGCCAGCGTCATGATGAAGGACGGAATCCCGATCACCGTCAGCCCGAACGCGTTCACCGCCCCAAGCGCGAAGCAGGCCGCCAGCGCGACAACGATTGCCGCCCACCCGGGCAGCGGCACGTTAGCGATGTTCACGCTGGCATCCTGCAACGTAAAGAACGCCACCACGATGCCGATGGCATTGGCGATGCTGGCCACCGACAGGTCGATCTCCGCGCACAGGATCACGAAGGTCAACCCGACCGCGATGATGCCGGTGACCGAAATCTGCGTCAGCACGTTGTAAAGATTGCCGACCGTCAGGAAGGACGGGCTGGCGAGCGAGAAGAACACCACCAGGAACAGCAGCGTCGCGAACGGCGCGATATTGCGAAGCTGGCCGCGCAACCAGCCTGTCGCGCCGCCGCGCCCGCGCACGATGGTCTCGCCCAACTGCTCCGACACTGCCGGTTCCTTCACGCCGCGGCCAGCAGCCGGTCCTTGCTGACCGGCTCGGCCGCAAACTCCCGCACCACCACCCCTTTCTTCATCACCAGAATGCGGTCGGCAAGCGCCAGCACCGTCTCCGGCTCGGTGGAGACGACAACAATCCCCATCCCCTGCGCGCGCAGGTCGCGCACGATCTTCATCACGTCGTCCTTGGCGCCGACATCCATGCCGCGCGTCGGCTCACTGAGGACCAGCACCTTCGGCGGATGGGTCAGCCAGCGCGCCAGCGCCACTTTCTGCTGATTTCCCCCCGATAGCGTGCCGAGCCGCCGGTCCGGGAACGGCGGGCGAATGCGCAAGGCCTCGATATGACGGCGGGCGATGGCGCGCTCAGCCGCCGGACGCAGAAACAGCCGCGACAGCCGGTCCAGCACGCTGATCGTCATGTTCTTGAACACCGGCTCCTGCGCGAACAGCATGCTGCGACGGCTTTCGGGCACCAGCGCGATGCCGGCGCGACGGGCCTGCGCGGTGCTGCGCAGATGCGTCAGTCGGCCCTCGATCGCGATGCGGCCACGGCGCGGCGGCAGCTTGCCGAACAAGGTGCGCGCCAGCTCCAGTTGCCCGCTGCCCATGAAGCCGTAAATGCCCAGCACCTCGCCGCCGTGCACGCGAAGCGACACGTCGCGGAACGCACCTGGCACAGTCAGCCCGTTCGCCTCCATCACGACACGCAGCCCGGACGGTGCGCCGAGCTGGCGCTCTTCGGTGTAGGTCTCCGCCAGCTCGCCGTGACCGGTGCCGATCATCTGGTCGATGATCCACCCCTTGTCCACATCCGCGCAGTCGGCGGTAGCGACATTGCGGCCGTTGCGGAACACAGTGACGCGGTCGCACACCGCCAGCACGTCGTCGAGAAAATGCGAAATGAAGACCACGCTGCGCCCGCTGGCGCGCACCTGGTGAAGCACGCCGAACAGGCGTTCGACCTCCGGCGGTGATAGCGCGGACGTGGGTTCGTCCAGAATGATGATGCGTGCACCGGAGAACAGCACGCGCGCGATCTCCACCAGTTGTTGCAGGCCGAGCGGCAGCGCCCCCATCTCCGTGCGCGGATCGAGCTTTATGCCGAGGCTGGCGAGATGCTCGCCGGCCCCGCGGCGCATGGCGGCCCAGTCGATGGTGCCGAAACGGGTGAGCGGCTGCACGCCGAGATACACGTTCTCCGCCACGCTCAACGTCCGCACCGCCGATAGTTCCTGATGCACCATGCCGATCCCCGCCGCGCGTGCATCGCGCGCGGACGTAAACCGCACCCTCTCTCCGGCGAGTTGCATGTCTCCATCGAATTCGTGGTGCACGCCGGCAATGATCTTCATCAGCGTGGACTTGCCGGCGCCGTTCTCGCCAACCAGCCCATGTATCTCACCCTCCGCAAGCGAGAAGCTCACGTCCCGCAGCGCCGCGACACCCCCAAACGACTTGCAGATACCGGTAAGCCGCAGGATCACCACCCGCCTTCCCCCTCCCCTTGCGGGGCCCGCAAGGGGAGGGGGTTTTTCTCGTTCTGCCCCACCGTTCAGATCAGAAAGTGCTCTTCCATCCACATCATGCCGGGCGCGTTGGCCTTCGTAACCACCGGCCCATCCGCGATGATATTCTTCGGAATCCCCCCATTCCCGGTCTTTTCTCCCGAAACCACCGCCGCGACCCCGGCGATCAGCGCACCGCCATGGATGCGGCAGGACGGGTTGCGCACGGTGGCCGTCATGCGGCCGTCGAGCACGGCCTCCAGCGCCGGAGGCATCGCGTCGCAGCCGCCGATCTTGATGCTGGTGCGATTATGCGCCTTCATCACGTTATAGGCTGCCAGCGCCATGTCGTCGTTGTGGAAATACGCGGCGTCGATCTGCGGATACTTGGTCAGCAGCGTCTCCCAGATGCGTGCCACCTTGGTCACGTCCCAGTCCGCCGGCTGCGTGTCCAGCACCTTGATTTTCGGGTATTTCTTCACGATCGAATTGAACCCGCGCGCCCGCCCCTGCGCGCCGGTATGACCCAGCGCACCCTGGGTCATGACGATGTTGCCTTCCCCATTGATCGCATCAACCAGCGCCTGCGTCACCGAGGAACCCATGAACTCGTTATCCGGCGCGATGAAGCTGTGCACGTTGATGCTGTCCAGGGGCGCGATCAGCGTGTCCATGTCGATCACCGGAACGCCGGCATCGATCATCTTGTTCACCGGCGCCGTCAGGGTGCCGATGCCGAACGCCTGGATCGCCACGAAATCCCATTTCCGGCTGGCCATGTCGTCGATCGCGGCGCGCTGCTTGGTCGCCGACAGCTCCCCGTCGAACCAGGTCACGTTCACGTTGAACAGCTTGCCCCAGTATTCCGCGGCACGCTTGCCTTGCGCGCACCAGGTCGCCTGCAGGCCGGCATTGCTGAAGGCGGCGTTCAGCGGTTTGCTAGAGCGTCCGGCCGCCTCTGTCGCCGCCTGCGCGCGCGCGGGATCGATGCCGAAGCCGCCGAGCAGCGCGGCGGCGATGGCGGAGGTGCCGGCAGCCTTGATGATATTGCGGCGCCTTGCCGAGGGCTGACGAATTGTGTCGGTCATGGTGTCTCCTCCTGTTGGGGCGGAGCATCCCTGACTCGGCGGCGCCTCACAAGGCCCCCATCTGCGCCAGCGGGCAGGGCCGAAACGATCGCCTGTCCGCCAGGCGCGCGAATAGGGGAGGTGGGATTCAGGTCATCATGGGCGCGGGGAAGCGGCGACGGCGCGACGCCCATAGCAGTGCGATCAGCCCGACCGGGATCGTCGCCATGGCCGTCGGTTCCGGGACGTCACTGGCGACGATCTGCTTGGCATTGGCGTTGGCATCGGCGTAGGTCGGCGTATAGGTGATCGCTCCGTTATAGGCGCTCACCAGCGGTCCGGAATCGGCAATCGCCTTCAGGAACGCGGCTCCCTTCGCGCCTGCAGCGGTACTGCAGCTTCCGAAGTGGATGGAGCTGACGTACTGATCGACCGCCGCCTGGAATGCCGCGGGAGTCATCGTGCTGTCCGCGTCGTTGTTGATCCGCTGCGTACCGATCTTGATGCTGCCCGGACGGCCGTGGCCGATAATCAGCACTTCGAACTTCTTCTTGCCGTGACTGTCGTAGTAGTCCTTGATGTCCTTGATTACATCCGCGATGGTCTTGGCCTTCATCGCGGTCGGAAACAGCTTCATCGCGTTTGCCATGGCGCCCTTGCCACCGTGATCGTCGTTCGGGTCGCCGTCGCTGATGATCGTCAGATCAACAGCCGGCAGGGTGATCTTGCGCTGTGGGCCAACCTTGTCCTTTGCGCCGGCTGCGGGGTCTTCGGCGAGCGCGTCGTCGGCTGCGACAAGGAAGACGTGATTGGAAAGATGCTTGCCTTTGATCGTCTGCAGTTCGACAAAGTAGAATCCGTCCTTGTCGAACGTGGCGGTCGATGCGTTGCCGCTGATGGTGGTCGCGAAATAGTCGGCGTTGGGCTGGAACGCGTAGTAGCCTGTGTAATTGCCGGAATTGATCCCGCCAAGCTGGGCGCGCGTATAGGATCCATCGGTGCTGGCTGGGTTCGGGTTCAGCACCGGCAGGATGTGCATGCCGACAAGCGCGGTCGCTCCCGGCACTTCGGAGCTTGAGAAGGTGACTGAATTGCCCGGATCGATGTCGATTGGGTTGTAGATTCGCACCGGCACCGATGCAGGAGCGAGGAATAGATCGTTGGAATCGATGAAAGTCGCCCAGGCTGCCGATCCACCCAGGCACGACCAAACGGCCACACAAACGAATCCGGCGACGCGGCGGACCAGGCGGCACATGCGGGCCTCCTACTTATTATCGTTTGTGCCGACATAATATGCCAGGCGTTTACAAACTGCAAGTATTTTGTTACGTGACAACGCGGCTCGCATCCCGAGCCGGTCCATCCGCCGCTTTCCGCCGACGTAGGTTCGGGCTCGGCCCCTTTCGCGCCGGCGCGCGCCGGTCCACAAGCGGATGTCATGGCGCCCACCGACCTGCCGCCCGAGTTCGCACTGATCGCCCGCCATTTTCGGCCGTTGGCGGGGCCGGGGGCGCTCAACCTGACCGATGACGCCGCGGTGATCGCGCCGCCACCGGGGCGTGAACTGGTGCTGACGGTCGATGCGATGGTGGAGACTGTACATTTTCTGCCGGACGATCCGCCAGATCTCGTGGCGCGCAAGCTGCTGCGGGTTAATCTGTCGGACCTGGCGGCCAAGGGGGCGGCGCCGCTGGGTTATCTGCTGACCGTCTCGGCGCGCCGCGGCACACCGGACGAATGGTTCGGCCGCTTCGCCGCCGGCATGGCACAGGACCAGGCGACGTTCGGCATCGATCTGCTGGGTGGCGATACAACATCAACGCCCGGGCCAGTCTCGCTGTCGCTCACGGCGATCGGGCATGTGGCGCTTGGGGCGGCGGTACTCCGGTCCGGTGCACGTAGCGGCGACGAGATATGGGTCACCGGCACGATTGGCGACGGCGCACTGGGGCTGGCGGTGGCGCGTGGGCAACTTAGCGACCCAAGCGGCCACCTGCTGGGCCGCTACCGCGTGCCTCAGCCGCGTCTCGGTTTGCCGATTGGCGGTATCGCCGGCGCCGCGATGGATATATCGGACGGGCTGGTGCAGGACTTGGGACATCTTTGCCGTGCGGCCAACCTCGCAGCAGAGATCAACGCCGCACAGGTCCCGCTATCGGCGCCAGCGCGAGCAGCCGGCCCGGACTGGCTACCCACCTGTTTGACCGGCGGCGACGATTACGAACTTCTAATGGCCGTCCCGCCCGGCCGCTCCGAACTCCTGCTGCAAGCGGCCCGCAAGGCGGGCATGACGGTCACGCGGATCGGCCACTTTTTCCCGGGAACGCCACGGGTCATCGTGCGTGACCCGTCCGGCACCCCGATCCCCATCGGTGCCGGCGGCTGGAGCCATTTCTGACGATGAACCGCAACGTCTGGCTCCTGTTCTGCTGTCAGGCGCTGATGAACGCTGTGATGTCCGGTCAGGTGGTGATGGCATCGCTGGTGGGACATGCGCTGGCCGTCGACCGGGCGCTGACCACATTGCCGATGGCGATCCAGATGGCCGGGGTGATGGCGGGCTCGATTCCGGCCGGAATCGTGTTTAGTCGTCTGGGACGACGGCCGGGATTCTGGCTCGGCGTGGTGATGATGCTGTGCGGCAGCCTGGGTTTCGCGCTCGGCATCTGGCGGGGCAGCTTCGTGATCTACTGCCTCGCCGCGATCCCTGCCGGTATGGGCTTCGGCATCTCCCAGCATCTGCGCTTCGCGGCGGCCGAAGCGGCCGAACCGGAGGCGCGCCCGCGGGCGATATCGCTGGTAATGACCGGCGGCCTAGTGGCAGCCGTGGTGGGACCGGAGATCGTGAAGCGGACCAACGGCGCCATCGCGGACTACCAATTTCTCGGCACGTATCTCACGTTGCTGATCCTGCCCTTGCTCACTGCGGTGCTGCTGCTGTTCGTCCGGCTGCCATTGGCGCAGCGCGGCACCGCTGCGCCAGTCCCGTTGCGGGACATTATCGCCCGTCCGACCTTCCTTACGGCGGTGATCGCCGGATTGGTGGGGTATGGGACGATGAACCTGGTCATGGCTTCCACTCCGTTGCAGATGATGATGTGCGGATTCGGGGTGAATGCGTCGGCCGACGTGATCCGAGCGCACTCGATTGCCATGTTCCTGCCAGGCTTCGTCACCGGCCGGCTGATCCAAAGGTTCGGCGCCCATCCGGTGATCCTGGGCGGCGCAGTGCTGACCAGCCTGTGCGTTGCCGTTAATATCGGCTTCGGCCCATTCTTCAGCACCTTCATCGTGGCCCTGATGCTGCTGGGCGTTGGGTGGAACTTCATGTTCGTCGGCGCGACCGCCCTGCTAGCCAGCGCGCACGATGCCCGGGAGCGGGTGCGGGTGCAGGCAACCAACGACTTCATCGTATTCGGCACGGTGGCAGGAACCGCCTTCGCCTCCGGCGCAATTGAAACCACCGCGGGATGGAGCGCGCTGAACCTGTCAGTCATGCCGCCACTGCTGGTTGCGGCCGTGTTGGTTACCTGGCATTTGGCTGCACGGGCGCGACCGTCGCGCAGCATCGCGACCTGATCGCGCCCGTCCCGACCTTTCGTTCCGCTGTGCTAAGCCTTCTTCGTCCCGTCGTATCGGACAAAGTCCGACTGCGGCCCAAGATGGAACCCGGTGACATTCTTGCGCAGCACGGCGACGGCATTCTGCTGCAGCATGAACACGATCGGCGACTGGTCCCAGAATTGCTGCTGCATCTTGTGATAGAGTTCGACGCGCTTCTCGGTATCCAGCTCCTCGGCCGCCTGCGCAACCTCCGCGGTTAGCTCCGGATCATGAAAATGGGTACGCCAGGCGATGATCTTCAGCGGGCTGTTGTCGGAATCATCCGGGTCGGCGGCAAACGCCTGGGCATTGGAGTTCGGATCGAAATAGTCTGGAAACCATTCGTTCATGACGAGTTGGTGCTGACGGGCGCGCATCTTCGTGAGTATCTGCTTGCGTGTGCCCGGCAACAGCGAGACCTTGATGCCCACCGCGGCCAGATCCGCCTGAATCGCCGTCGCAATGTCGGCGTAAGGGTGCTCCGAGAAATGGTCCAGCGTCGCGCTGAATCCCTGCGGGTACCCGGCCTTCGCCAGCAGCTCCTTCGCCTTGTCGGGATCCTTGTGGAACGGATTAGTGTTGACCGCGCCCAAAATCATGCTGGGCTCGAACGCCTGATTCACCATGTAAGTATCTGGGACGATGTTCTTCTGTATTCCGTCATAGTCGATCGCCCACTTGACCGCCTGGCGCACCTCCGCTTTCGCGAACGGCGCATATCCTTCGTTTCCGGCCACGTACATCTGGTTGGTGGTCGGCGAGGTCACCTTGTACAGGCTCGGGTCCGAACCGACATCCTTCAACAGGTCGCTGGTCAGGTCGCGTGCGATATCGACGTCGCCGCGCCGCAGCAGCAGCAACTGCTCCGACGGCTCCTTCACCTGGCGGATGAACATCCGCTTGGTTGCCGGCGGATTGGCCGCGTGGGGATTCGCGTCCAGGATCAGGTGATCATCCGCCTGCCAGGAAGTGAGCTGGTAGGGGCCATTGCCGGCGGAATGCGTGGTTAGCCAGTGGTTCCCGAAATCCTCTTTTTCCTGGTGCGCCAGTGCCGTCGCCTTCTCCACGATGCTGCCGACATTGGCTCCCAGGCAGTAAAGGAAGAAGCTCGTCGCAGCCGGCTTCGGCAACTGGATCGTCAGCGTGTGCGAATCCGTGGCCCGGATCAGTTGCGCGACATTGTCCTTGGTAAATCCGAACTGGGTCAGGATGAAGCCGGGCGTCAGGTTCAGGATCACCGCCCGGTGCAGCGAAAACTCCGCATCCTCGGCGGTCGCCGGTTTTCCTGACGGAAATAGCGCATTCTGTGTCAAATGAAACGTGAACGACTTGCCGTCCGGCGAAACCTCCCACTGCTCGGCCACGTCGGGGCCGATTTTGCTGAGATCGCTCAGATCGGGCGCAACCAGCTTGCGATAGATGTTGGCATCGATCTCGATCGTCGTGAACTCGTAGGCCTGCCCGGGATCGAACGAGATCGAATCATCGATCTCCTTCGCCATGACGATCATGTTGGCCGGGGTAGCGGCGCGGCTGCGGCTGGTGGCAACGGGGGAGACGGCAACGGCCGTTCCCGCGGCCATCAGGGTGCGGCGAGTAAGCATCGTGGTTCCTCCCTTACAGGTGAGGAACCATAGTCCGGCGATGCACCCGCCCGGAAGGGGGATGATGCCTTACACGGCTCCCATCGCCGTCGCCAGCAGCCGGTTCAGTGCCGCGAGATCTATCGGATGCTCGGTTTCGTTAGCCACGGCGGCAACCAGGCCGGCGCGACGAAGGATAAATATCCGCTGGTCCGACGCGCCGGACGCCCACGCGGTGTCCTCCGGCAAATCGGGGAACAGGCGGTCGCTGTTGGCGCGGAAGCACGCCGCGTAGCTGGTTCCGGTGTGGGTCGGGCTCAGCGCGTAATCGACCCAGCCCTCCGGCAGTAGCCGCTCATTGTTCCAGATTCCGTCCTGCAAATAGAGCACGCCCAGCTTGGCGTAATCGCGCACGGTGGCGAAGCCGGCCCCGGACGCGATGAGGTTGCCGCGGATATCGGCGGAGTGTTGATAGCTGCTCATGCCCAGCCGGTCGATCAGCAGGCCGTACAGCGTCTCATGGTATGGCAGGCCGCGGCGGTCGATGCGATCGCGGATGATGGCGCCCAGCACGTTCAGTCCGCTGTTGATGTAGCGATACACCGCGCCGGGTTCGGCCGCGACAATGCAGCGTTGCGCCGCTTCGAACGCATCACCCGCATCCTGATAAACGGCGCTGTTCTCGAATCCCAGCGTCACCTGGTCGTTATCGTGCAACACCGGGAACCCGAGGCCGGATCGCATCCGCAGCAGGTGATCCAGCGTGATTCGCCGATGCACGGCGCGGGGATCGCGCCACAGCGGTGCCGGCGCTGGCGCATGGACGGAGTCCAGCCAGCCCTCGCGGATCAGCCGGCCGATCACTGTGCAGGTGATCGCCTTGGTCATCGACCAGCTCGGGGTGGCGCGGTCAGGCGCGCCGAACGCACTGTAGCGCTCGAACACCACCCGTTGCGGCGTTGCGATGAATACCCCGTACAGCCCGGGCGATCCGGCAAAGAACGCATCCGCCGCGCCCTCCAGGGCGGCCACCGGGCGAGGCCGATCGACGATGTTTCCCACCGGCCAGGGCCGGTTCGCATCAACGGCGGAACGCCGCAGCGGCGCCGGATCGAACCGGGGCGCTGCGTACGGGCCTAGCAGAATGCCGCCATAGCCGGCACGTGCGATAGCGCTCCCGGTCAGCGACGGCCCGAAAGCCGGATCCTGCCAGCGGACGATAACACGCTGCTCGGTATCGTTGGTTTCGATCATCAGGTGGCCGTCACGATAAG
>DATDIC010000195.1:0-10256 GCA_036521275.1 Acetobacteraceae bacterium | reverse complement strand
GCCCTGCCAGGCGACGAAAGTGCCGGTGGCAGGGCGCAGCGGTAATCAGGGGGCCTTCTGCGCGGCCCTCTTGTTCAGGGAGCCGGTGGCGATCTGGTTGAGCAGTGAGTCGGCCTTTTTCTCCTCGGCCAGGGTCTCTTCCAAAACCGACTCTTTCAGGCCGCACGCCTTGGCCCAGGCGATGATCGTGCCATAGCGGGCCATCTCGTAATGTTCGACGGCCTGGGCATTGGCGAGAATGCCGGCATCGCGGACCGGGCCTTTCTCGAATTCCTCTACCATCTCCTCGCCTTCCTCCACGATGCCGTTCACGGCTTCGCAGGTCTGACCGCGGGCGCGCTTGCCGAGTTCCTCGAACACATGCTGCAGCCGTTCCACATGCTCCTGGGTCTCTTCGCGGTGCTGCATCAGCGCCTTGGCCAACTCCTCGCTTTCGGCCGCCTTGGCCATTTTCGGCAGGGCTTTCAGGATCCGGCGTTCGGCGTAATAAATGTCTTGCAGGAATGTCAGCAGCAGGTCGTTCATGCCCTTCATCGTGAATTGCTCCTCGTTGCTGTGCCCGGCGGAAGGGGTGGCAGGATCGCAGCGGAATCGGGGTCGCGTTGCCGAAACCGCGCGCCTGTGGGCCACGCGGCACTCACCGATAACCAGTGAGATGCTCACGCCGTTCGGTGCGAACGGCACAAATCCGTGTGTTCGCGCCGGGGCGCAGACCAGATTTCCATAGGTGCAACGCAACGGATCCACCCGCACGGCGTTAGCCGGGTGTCCCCTGATCATCTCCGGCACGCGAAAGGGCGCACCTATGGCCATCACGGTGAGCGACTTCTTCTGGCAGCGGCTCAACGAGTGGGGTGTACGTCGTGTGTTCGGCTACCCTGGCGACGGCATCAATCACCTGGTCGGCGCGCTGGCCCGCACCATTGATAAATTCGACTACGTGCAGGTCCGGCACGAGGAGATGGCCGCTTTCATGGCCTCCGCCCACGCCAAGTTCACCGGCGAACTCGGCGTCTGCATGGCAACCTCCGGTCCTGGAGCGATCCATCTGCTAAACGGGCTGTACGACGCCCGGCTGGACCACCAGCCCGTGCTGGCGATCGTCGGCCAGGTGGGTCGATTCTCCATGGGCGGAGACTTCCAGCAGGAGGTCGACCTCGAAGCGCTGTTCAGCGATGTGGCCGGCGCGTTCGTGCAACAGGCGGAATCGGCACAAATCCGACATCTGGTCGATCGCGCCATCCGGATCGCCCTGTGCGATCGCCGGGTGACCTGCATCATCCTGCCGAAGGATGTGCAGGAGATGAAATATGAGGAGCCGCCACACGCCCTGCACGGCGCCATCCATACCGGTATCGGTGCGCCGACGCCGCATCTCACGCCCGCAGAGACGGAGCTTCGTCGCGCGGCCGAGGTACTCAATGCCGGTAAGAAGATCGCGATGCTGGTTGGTGCGGGCACATTGCACTGCACCGACGAGGTGATCGAGGTCGCCGAGAAACTGGGCGCGGGCGTCGCCAAGGCGCTGCTCGGGAAGGCCGCGGTCCCCGACGATCTTCCGTACGTGACGGGCTCCATTGGCTTCCTTGGCACGAAGCCGAGCTGGGACATGATGCAAGGTTGCGACACGCTGTTCATGGTCGGCTCCGGCTTCCCCTACTCCGAGTTCCTGCCGAAGGAGGGTGCGGCGCGCGGTGTGCAGATCGACATCGAGGCAACGATGCTCAGCGTGCGCTTCCCGATGGAGGTGTGCCTGCTGGGCGACTCGAAGCAAACCCTACGTGCGCTGTTGCCGATGCTTGATCGCCAGCAGGACCGATCCTGGCGCAAGAAGATCGAGAAGGATGTGGGTGAGTGGTGGGACGTGCTGAAATCCCGCGCAATGACTTCCGCCGACCCGATCAATCCGCAGCGAATCTTCCATGAATTCTCGCCCAAGATTCCTGAGCGTGCGATCCTGACCAGTGACTCCGGCTCGGGCGCCAATTGGTATGCGCGCGACCTGAAGATGCGGCGCGGCATGATGGCGTCGCTCTCGGGCGGACTCGCCAGCATGGGCGCCGGCGTGCCGTATGCGATCGCCGCTAAATTCGCGCATCCGGATCGCCCGGTGATCGCATTGGTGGGCGACGGTGCCATGCAGATGAACGGCATGAACGAGCTGATCACCGTCGCGAAATATTGCAAGCAGTGGAGCAACCCGCACTTCATCGTTATGGTGATGAACAACCGCGACCTGAACCAGGTCACGTGGGAGATGCGCGTGCAGGCGGGCGATCCGAAATTCGAGGCGACGCAAAGCATCCCGGATGTCTCTTACGCGCGCTACGCCGAGCTGATCGGGCTGAAGGGAATCTTCTGCGACAATCCCGATAAGGTGGCCAGTTCCTGGGACGAGGCGCTGGCGGCGGATCGGCCGGTGGTGCTTGAGTTCTACTGCGACCCGAACGTGCCGCCGCTGCCGCCCCACATCACCATGAAGGATGCCAAGGGGTTCGCCAGTTCGCTGCCGCAGGATCCGGAGTTCGGCGCCACACTAAGAGGCACCGTCAAAGAGCTTGCCGCTACCTATCTGCCCGGCGGCGGATGAGCGGGCGTGACCCGGGCTGTAGCATCCATCGGAAACGTGCGAGCACGCGCGTACACGGTTCCGACCGATCAGCCGGAGCAGGACGGCACGCTGGACTGGGACAAGACGACCCTGGTGGTCGTCAACATCGAGGCGGGTGGCCATGAGGGCATCGGCTATACTTATGCGGCGAAGACCAATGCCGCGCTGATAGCCGGCACATTGGCTCGGTCGATCGCGGGGAGGGATGCGTTCGACATTGCCGGCTGCACTGCCATTTTGCGGCGCGAGATTCGTAACCTCGGGGGGCGTGGGCTGGCCGCCACGGCGATCTCCGCGGTGGACATCGCGCTGTGGGATCTGAAGGCAAAGCTGCTCGATCTGCCGCTGGTTAGGTTGCTGGGCGTGGCGCGCGCGCAGGTGCCGATCTATGGCAGCGGCGGTTTCACCAATTACACGGATGCGCGGCTTGCGGAGCAGCTCGGTGGCTGGGTGGCGCGGGATGGCTGCCGGTGGGTGAAGATGAAAATTGGACGCGATGCAGAGCGCGATCGAGAACGGGTCAAGGCCGCGCGCGCGGCGATTGGGGATGCCGGACTGTTTGTCGATGCGAACGGGGCGTTCACGGCGAAGGAGGCGCTGGCGTTTGCCGATGATGTTCAGGCGCTCGGTGTGCGATGGTTCGAAGAGCCGGTGTCCAGCGACGACCTGTCCGGGTTGAGATTGCTGCGTGCGCGGATGCCGGCGCCCATCGAAGTTGCGGCTGGCGAATATCACTACGTGCTCGATGACATGCGGGCGATGCTGGCGGCCGGCTGTGTCGATGTGATGCAGGCCGACGCGACGCGCTGCGGCGGGGTGAGCGGGTTCCTGGCAGCGGGCACGCTGACCGATGCGCATCATCTCGATCTGTCTGGGCACTGCGCCCCGTCGGTGCATCTGCACGCGGCTTGCGCCGTGCAGCGGCTGCGGCACCTGGAGTGGTTTCATGATCATGTGCGGATCGAACACATGCTGTTCGATGGCGCGCCGGTGCCGCGGAACGGCATGATCGAACCGGATCTCTCGCGTGCGGGGCTCGGCATTGTGCTGAAGAGGAAGGACGCCGAGCGGTATGTGGACGATTGACCGGGAAAGAACCACGTTGGAAGGCGCCGGGCTTGGGCTGCTTGCGGCGGTGTCCGTCGGGGTTCTCGGCGCCCTGGGCCGGCGTGCTCTGGCGCCGACGCCCGCGCCGGCGTGGGCGCCCCACGCGGCGGCAACGACCGTGCGCGCCGCAAAACGGCTGAACAACAGTTCCGCGCTGCTCGCGCTGTCGGTGCTAGCGGACAGTTCGATTGAACATTATCGCGGCATGTTCTTCAACAAGATCATGTTGCTGCCAATCCTGTCTTCGGCGCTTACGCTGGGCAGCAGCCTGCACGGGGCGCACGACGAAACGGCGGTCGGGCATCGGTTGCGGCATGCGATTGCCGCCGCATCGGCTTGCATTGGCCTGGCCGGAGGTGGTTTCCATCTATACAACGTCACCAAGCGGGAAGGCGGGTTCTCCTGGGCTAACCTCTTTTACAGCGCACCGCTGGGCGCGCCTTACGCGCTGATCCTGGCTGGGGTGATGGGTACAGCCGCCGAGCATGTGCGGGATTCGTCGCGGGGAAAGTTGAGACTGTTCGACCTTCCGGTGGGGCGTACAATGGCGGTGCTGGCGGCGGGCGGTATCGCCGGTACCGTGGCGGAAGCATCGCTCCTGCATTTCCGGGGCGCCTACCACGATCCGTTCATGTTCGTGCCGGTGACGATCCCGCCGATTGCCGCCGGGCTGATCGCGAAGGCCGCCTGGGAGCGCCGGCCACGCTGGCCCCGGCTGACGCGCGCATGGCTGTGGCTGACGGCGGCGATCGGCTTCGCCGGATCCGGGTTCCATGTGTATGGGGTGTCGCGGAACATGGGCGGCTGGCGGAACTGGAGCCAGAACGTCCTGAACGGGCCGCCGATTCCGGCGCCGCCCAGCTTCACCGGCCTCGCGCTGGCAGGACTGGCCGCGCTCGATCTGTTGCAGGAGAAACGGAATGACTGAGCGCCGGCGCTTTCCCGGGTATAGCACGCTGGCGAAACGGGACACGGTGTCGTGGAACGACGCCACCCGCCGGGTGATCGACAAGCGCCTGCACCACCCGCCGCGGCGCTGTTTCTTCAGCACGGACGAATGGGCGGTCCTGACCGCAGTGTGCGACCGCGTCGTCCCGCAGTCGGGCCCTGATCGCGTGCCGATTGCCAGTTTCATCGATCAGAAAATGGCGGACAACGACACCGACGGGATGCAGCGGGCGGGGGAGCCCGACATGCAGCATATGTGGCGTGGCGGTCTGGCGGCGATCGATGCCGAGGCGAAGCTGCGCTTTGCCCAAGGCTTCGCCGAACTGCCGGGGGGGCGGCAGGATGACGTGCTGGGGATGGTGCAGAACGGCGAGGTGCGTGCCGCCGCCTGGGCGGTGGTGCCGCCACAGTCGTTCTTCCGCAACCGCGTGCTGCATGACATCGTGACGTTCTACTATGGCCATCCTGCCGGCTGGGACGAGATCGGGTTCGGCGGCCCGGCGTCCCCGCGCGGCTATGTGCGCATGGGTTTCAATCGATATGACCCGTGGGACGCGGTAGAGCGCCGGCCGGGAACGGCAGATGCCTGAGATCCTGGCGGATGCGTTGCGCGGCACCGGCGGGCGGGCGCCGGACGTGCTGCGGCCTGGCCAATGGGTGCCGATGAAGCAGTATCGCGACGACGAGTTGGTGGATTTCGCCATCGTCGGCACCGGGGCGGGTGGCGGCACGTTGGCGGCGAAGCTCGCGGAAGCGGGGTTTTCCGTGGTGGCATTCGATGTCGGCGGCTGGTACCGGCCGCTGGAGGAATTTGCTTCCGACGAGCTGGAGCAAACCAAGCTTTTTTGGCTGGAAAACCGCGTGGTTGCTGGGGAGCACCCGCTGGAGCTCGGCTCACGCAACAGCGGACGCGCGGTGGGCGGCAGTACCGTGCATTTCATGATGGTATCGCTGCGCTTCCGCCCCGAATGGTTCAAGGCGCGCAGCCGGCTGGGTTATGGCGCCGACTGGCCGGTGGATTGGCGCGAGATGTGGCACTACTACGACGAGGTGGAGAATGCGCTGAAAATCTCCGGCCCGGTGCGGTACCCGTGGGGACCGCATCGGCGGCGCTATCCGTATCGCTCGCACGAGGTGAACGCGGCCGGGCTGGTATTGGCGCAAGGGTGCGAGAAGTTGGGGATCGCCTGGTGTCCGACACCGCTGGCAACCATCTCGGCGCCACGCGGCTTGTCGCCGCCCTGCGTGTATCGCGGGTTCTGTGGCATCGGCTGTGCCACCAACGCCAAGCAGAGCGCACTGGTGGTATGGATTCCGCGGGCGCTGAAGGCCGGGGCGGAGGTGCGCGACCTGGCGATGGTCGGACGGGTCGAACTCGGTCGGTCCGGGCTGGTGACCGGCGTGCATTATCATCGGGAAGGTGCGTGGAAGTTTCAGAGGGCGCGCAATGTCGTGGTGGCCGGATATGCGATCGAAACGCCGCGGCTGCTGCTGAACTCCACCTGCGCGCAGTTTCCGGACGGGCTGGCCAATTCCAATGGCTTGGTCGGCAAATACTTCATGGTGCAATCCAACGATGCCGTCTGGGGCGTGATGCAGGACGAGATACGCTGGTACAAGGGCCCGCCGTCGATGGCTGTTACGGAGCACTGGAACTATAACGATGCCAAGGATTTCTTCGGTGGTTACGCGTATATGAGCCAAGGGCCGCTGCCGGTGGAATGGGCGCGGACGATGGCCACGGGACGCGGTCTGTGGGGCCAGCCGCTGACGGATGCCATGACCGACTATATCCATCAGGCCGGGTTGAAGATCGTCGGGGAGGTACAGCCGCGCGCGGAAAACCGCGTCGAGTTGGCAGAACAGATGGATCGGTTCGGTCTGCCGGTAGCGAAGGTGACGTTCTCCTACTGCGACAACGACCTGCATCTGCGCCGCCATGCGGTGCAGCAGATGCGGCGGGCGATGGAGGCGGTGGGCGCGCGCGATATCTGGACCTCGGAGAGCACCGCGCATCTGAATGGCGGCTGCCGGATGGGGGATGACCCGGCCAGCAGCGTGGTGAATGCGGATGGTCGGTCGTGGGATGTGCCCAATCTGTGGGTGTGCGACGGGTCGCTGTTCCCGACCGTGGGGGGTGTCAATCCGTCGCTCACGGTGCAGGCGCTGGCGTGCCGGATCGGCGACCGGATCAAGAGGATGGCGCGTCGAGGGGAGTTGGAACGCCCGGTGCCGCGCGCGCGGCGCCCTGTCGCAATGGCGGCGGGGGCGTGATCGTCTGGTTGCCGGCGGTTCGTTACGGGATGGATTCCCGCTTTCGCGGGAATGACGGGAAGTGAGCGGGGGTGGCGGGAAGGGAGCGGGGGTGGTGGGAAGGGGGCGAGGGTGACGAATCGGCCGTGCCGGTCAGCGATGATGTCATTCACCAGAACATGGCCCCGCGCAAAAAACCCAGAGCGTACGCCAATCGCCAGCGCATGCCGATCAGTACCGGGCTGGCACGCGGGAACAGTGCGGTAGGGCCATAGAGCAGTGCGACCGTGAGCCGCCGCGGCAGTTCCCGCCACACCGCCGCCGATCGTCCCAGCGTCCGTCGCGTGAGCACGGCTGAGACGCCTTGCCAGTGCATGCGCGACAACAACCAGCCCGGGGTCATCCGGGCGGCCTGGATCTGGTGCCGCACGACCAGGCGGGAATCGTAGCGGACCGAATGACCTGCGTCCTGCAGCCGCCAGGCAAGCTGCACTTCCTCATCCGAGAGCAGCGAATTGCCGGTTCGTCCCGCCTGCAACGGGAATCCGCCGGCGGCGAGCAGCGTCGGGACATGCACGACGAAATTGGCGCCGCATGGCTCCAGGCCGCGCGGTAGGTCACCGCTGCGGTATTCGCCGCTACCCTCGACCTCGACGATCGACAGCACGCCTTGCAGCCGGACCGGCCACCAAGGGGGCAACGGTATCTCCCATAACGGCAGGATACGGCCGCCGATCAGGACCGGCGGCGGATCGGCTTCGGTGATGGCGCTGAGCGCCATTTCCACCAGGTTGGGAGCCGGGATCGCGTCATCGTCGATATAGCAGACGTAATCGGCGTGCGCCGCTTCGGCGCCGGCGTTGCGCGCGCGGCTGAGGCCCGGCTGGTCCACGCGCAGCAAGGTTTCGTTGGCTCCGATGCCGACCAGATGAGTCAGGCGCTGCGCGGCGGGCTGGCCGGACGCACTGTCGATCACCAGAACCTCGAACAGGTCCGATGCGATTGTCTGGTGCCGCAGCCCTTCCAGACAGTCGGCCAGGTAGTCGGGACGGTCATGCGTGCAGACGCAGACGCTCAGCAGGGGAATCGGCATTCCCCGATCCTGTAAGAACCGGGTTGCCGAAGCCTTACCGCGCGGCTCGCCCGATGCACTGGTAGACAAAACCGGCGGCGCGCATGGCTGCCGGGTCGTATACGTTGCGCAGATCGACGATGACTCGCCCGCGCATCGCGGCGGCCAGGCGTTCCGGCGCCAGGGCGCGGAACTCGTTCCATTCGGTGATCAGTACCAGCGCGTCGGCGCCTGCCGCCGTCTCCAGCGCATTCTGGCAATAGACGACGTTCGGCGGCAGCAGCGGCACGGCGAGATCCATCCCCTCCGGGTCGAACGCACGTACCGTCGCGCCATCTTCGACCAGCCGCGAGATGATCGGCAGCGACGGCGCGTCTCGCATATCGTCGGTCTCCGGCTTGAAGGTCAGCCCGAGCACAGCGATGGTCTTGCCACGCACGGACCCGCCGCAAGCGGCGATCACGCGCATCGCCATGCCGGACTTGCGGGCGTCGTTGACGCCGACCACCGCTTCGATCAGGCGTGACGGCGCGCCGTGATCCTGCGCGATCCGCATCAGCGCCAGGGTGTCCTTGGGAAAGCAGGACCCGCCGAAGCCGGGACCGGCGTGCAGGAACTTGCGGCCGATCCGCCCGTCCAGCCCGATGCCGCGCGCCACGTCGTGCACGTCGGCGCCGACCTTTTCGCACAGATCGGCCATCTCGTTGATGAAGGTCACCTTCATCGCCAGGAACCCGTTGGCGGCGTATTTGGTGAGTTCGGCGGTCTCGATCCCGGTGAACACGATCGGCGCCTCGATCAGGTACAACGGCCGGTAAAGCCGGCGAAGCACCTCGCGCGCGCGCTCGCTGTCGGTGCCGATCACCACCCGATCCGGCCGCATGAAGTCGCCGATGGCATTGCCTTCCCGCAGGAATTCCGGGTTGGAGGCAACGTCGAACTCCAGATCAGGACGCGTATGGCGGATAATCTCCGAGATACGGCGGCCGGTGCCGACCGGTACGGTCGATTTGGTCACGATCACCGCATAGCCGGTGAGGGTGCGGGCAACCTGTTCGGCCGCGGCATAGACGTACGACAGATCGGCGTGCCCATCGCCTCGCCGTGTCGGGGTGCCGACGGCGATGAACACCGCCTCCGCACCGTCCAGGGCTGCGGGCAAGTCGTCGCCGAAACTCAGCCGCCCGGCTTTGGCGTTTTCGCTCACCAGGCGGTCCAGGCCCGGCTCATAGATGGGCATCCGTCCGGCCTGCAGCGCGGATAGCCGTTTGGGGTCGCTTTCCACCAGGGCCACATCCGACCCGAATTCGGCGAAGCAGGCGCCGGATACGAGACCCACGTAGCCGCCGCCAATCATTGCAATGCGCACACGAGAACCCTTCTTCCCCGATTAAATCCATTCAGCATATTGCTTGGGCTCTTGCCACTGATTGCGTCAGCGGCGCGAGCGCAGACCTGTCTCGTCCAGGTCCGCCTGCTCCCGCCGGGCAAGCGTGGCTCGCTCCGACGCCTGCTTCTCGGCCAGCATCTGTTCGGCCGCCTTGACGGCCGCGCGGGCCGCCTGCAGCACTGCGCGCACGCGCGTGGTTTCGATCTCGGCGTTCTCCTGCGCGGTCTGAGCCGCGCGCAAATCGTTCCGTGCACGCTTGAGCCATTTGCCGAATGCCTCGACCACCGCGTCGTCGGCCGTCAGGCTGGTGGCGGCGTCAGCTTCGCGAACGATGGCAGCTTCCACGGCGGAGGCAGCCTGCTCGGCTTCGGCTTCACGCCGCAGACACTCGGCGAACTCGCGGCTTGCGTCATCCAGGGCCATGCGGCGCAGGCGCACCACGGCCAGCAGCGGGTCGCGGCTCATGCGGTTCCCTCCAGTGCCGCCTGAAGCCTGGCGAAACTTGCCGGCAGAGCTGCCAGCTCCCCGCGGTCCTGGCGCAGGGCCGCTTCGATGCGCGGCGCCAGGGTGACCGCTTCATCAACGGAGGGATCCGCGCCGGGTCGATATGCCCCCAAGCGGACCAGGTCCGCCATGTCGGCGTAAAGCGCAAGGATCGCTCTTGCCCGCGCGACGAGTGCGGTTTCTTCCGGCGTGCAACAGCCGGAGGCGGTGCGCGACAATGAGCGCAGCACGTCAATCGCCGGATATCTGCCGGCTTCGGCGATGCGCCGGTCGAGTATGACGTGCCCGTCGAGGATGCCGCGGACGGCGTCGGCAACCGGCTCGTTATGGTCGTCGCCTTCCACCAGGACGGTGAACAGGCCGGTGATGTA
>DATDIC010000194.1:0-3814 GCA_036521275.1 Acetobacteraceae bacterium | reverse complement strand
CAGCGGTTTTCGAGGGAGCCGCCAAACCCGTCAGTGCGCCGATTTGTTTTGGGGGAGAGGAACTGACCGATCAGATGGCCGCCGGCAAGCGTCTCGATTCCGTCGAGCCCGCCTTTCTTGCAGCGCCAGGCTGCCTCGCCGTATGCGTGCACCACACGGTCGATATCGTGGCGGTCCATCTCCTTCGGAAAGGAGCGGTGCATCGTTTCGCGGATCGGCGATGGGGCGATCGTCGGCAGCCATTCGCCGGCATAGGATTCACCGCGCCGGCCAAGATGGGTGATCTGGCACATGAGCGCCGCGCCATGGGCGTGGACGCGCGCCGAAAATTCCTGCAGCCACGGAATGACGGCGTCGGTTCCGACATTGAGCTGGCTGAACACGTTGGGCGAGTCCACCGCCACGTTGGACGAGCCGCCGAACATGGTCAGGGCGATACCGCCGCGGGCTTTTTCCTCGTGATAGCGCTGGTACCGTTCCTTCGGCATGCCGTCTTCCTGCAAGCCGCAGGCGTGACTGGTGCTCATTACGCGGTTCTTGAGCACGAGGTGTCGGATCGTAAGCGGCTGCAGCAGCGGGTCGGTACTGGGGGCGACATCTGGCATGGCGATCTCTCAGGTCAGGCCGACAAACCATCGGCGTAAAGACGTACGACACTGCGGATGTGGCTGCGCATTTCCTCGACGGCCACGGCGGCATCACGGCGCAGCAATGCTTCGGCGATGCGGCGGTGCTCATCGACTGCGCGCAGCACGAAATCACTGGGTTTGAGGCGGACCAGCCTGACCTTGTCGTGCAGCCCGGCAAGCTGGCGCAGCAGGATCGCGTTATCGGCCAGCATGGCGATGTGCAAATGGAACGCGCTGTCGAGCCGGGAGAAGCGCGCGCCATCGGCCGATTGCAGCGCCTCCCTTTGCCCGGCGACCATGGTGGCGAGATCAGTAAGAGCGGCATCGCCGGCGCGTGCGGCACAGAGGCAGACGGACGCGGTCTCCAATGCCTCGCGCACCTCGTAAATCTGGCGAACATCCACTGCGGATAGCTGGCGGGTTTGGTAGAACCGTCCGCGCCGGATGACCAGCCCTTCGTCGGTCAGCAGCTTGAGGGCTTCCCGCACCGGGGTCCGGCTGACGCCGAACTCGCTGGCGAGGATCAGTTCCTGGAGTACCGCTCCGGGTTCGAACGAATGCGCGAGAATCCGCGACTTGATGTGCCCATAGACCTGGGCGCTCAGCCGCCCGGAGGACACACTTGTTCCGTCGAGGATGTCGGGCGCGATGTCCAAGCCGGCCGAGCCTTGTTCAGTATACCGACAACGCCGGTAACATGGTCCCGGCTGTGCTGTCGAGTGCAGAAGAGCCTATGATCTGCGGGGCTTGCGTCTCCTGCCGAAAAAGTGGGTATACTGATATCCGGTTTCGCGCCCATTGGGAGACAGGGACATGGCCAGCGGCCAGAGCGCATCACGGATCGGACGGCGGAGCTTGCTTCAGGCCGGCGCGGCGGCGCTGACCGGGCTGTCGGTGCGTCCATCGCGCGCCGCGGCGGCGGACATGATCCGCGCCGCCATCACCGGATACAATGTCATCAACACCCTGGATCCGGCGCAGGCCGCACTGATCCCGGAGTTCTATGTGATCTGGGGATTGTACAACGCGCTGCTCAAGTTCGATGCTGACATGAAGCCGGTGTCAGACCTGGCGGAGTCGTTCAAGGTAGAGGATGACGGGGGGCTGACGTTCAAACTCCGTTCCGGCATCAAGTTTCATGACGGCAGCACCCTGACATCGGATGA
The DNA here is from genome assembly GCA_036521275.1 of Acetobacteraceae bacterium. GTDB lineage: Bacteria > Pseudomonadota > Alphaproteobacteria > Acetobacterales > Acetobacteraceae > DATDIC01. Next base: position 2,019 of record DATDIC010000194.1, on the reverse strand, counting down.
CGTGCGCTTCACCTTCGAGCGTCTGCTGGATGACAACAATCATTCTCCCAATAAGGACAAGGTGTCGGCCATCAGTGCGATCGATACGCCCGATCCGCTGACCGTCCGCATACACACGAAGCAGCCGTTTGCGCCGCTGCTGACGTTCCTGGCGAATGCCAGGACCGGAACCCAGATCGTGCCGCGCAAGGTGGTGGAGGCTGATCCGTCCGGCTTCGGGCGCAAGCCGGTCGGCACCGGGGCGTTCAAGCTCGCGGAGTGGACGCCGAACCAGGCGCTTCGGTTTGTCGCGCATCGCGACTATTTCGTGCCGGGGCTGCCGAAGCTGGGCGCGGTGAACACGCCGCTGATCGCGGAAGAAACCAGCGGGGTCACGGCCCTGCTCGGACACCAGGTGGACCTGACCAGCACCGCGCCGTTTGCCGATATTCCCGAGCTGATGAAGCGGAAGGAGATTCGGGTTCTGCGGCAACCCGGCCTGAACACACGGTTCATTTCACTGAATAATCGCAAGCCGCCGTTCGACGATGTGCACTTCCGTCGTGCGGTCTCGCTGGCGTTCGATCGCAACGTGCTGGTGCGGGTGGTGCTGTTCGGGGAAGGTGTAGCTCAGAGCGGGCTGATTCCGCCCTCGCTAAAGGCATCCTATGATCCGGCGCCGCGGCCGCTGACGACGTACAATGCCGAGCGGGCCAAGGCGGAGCTGAGCCAGTCGAAATACGGAGCGGGCACCGAAGCGGTGATGTTGACCTGGGGATCGGGCTGGTGGAAGCGGATCGCCGAGGTCATCACCGCGCAGGTGAACCAGACAATCGGCACCAGACTGAAGGTCGAGGTGAACGAGGCCAACACGGTATTCGCCCGGCTGAAATCGCGTGACTATCAGTGTTCGGTCTGGGGCTGGCTCGGCATGATCGATCCGGATGAATACAGCTATGACCTGTTGCACACGAAGGGCTGGCGCAACTTCGCATATTACTCCAATCCGAAGCTCGACGCGCTGCTGACCGAGGCCCGCCAGGAGCTGGACCCGGCCAAGCGCGGGCAGATGTACCGCGAGTCGGAGTCGCTCTGGATCGAGGACATGCCCATCCTGCCCTGCTTCTGTTCCAATGTGCAGAATCTGCTGGCGCAGAATGTCAGCGGGTTCACCCAGCTTCCGTATTCGAATTTCGGCGATCAGTTCGCAACGCTGGATATCACCGCAAGCTGACGAAGGCAGCCTGAGCGCCGGCGATGGTGTTCGGCAATCTTGCCCGCTTCGGAGTGCGGCGGGTGCTGGTGTTTTTTGTTACCTTGCTGGGAGGGGCAATCGCCGTCTTCTTTGCCATGAAACTGGCGCCCGGCGATCCGGCACTGACCGCGCTGGGAGAGAGTGCGAAACCGGAGCTGGTGGCTGCGTTCCGCCACGCGCACCGTCTGGACCTGCCGCTGGTGGCGCAGTTCGGCCTGTGGCTTGCCGGCGCGGCGCATGGTGATTTCGGGCGATCGCTGACGCTGGCCGGGGGCGTGCCCGTGGCTTCGTTGATCGGCACGCGTCTGCCGGTGACCGTGTTCATTGGTCTGTATGCGCTGCTGCTGGCGATCGTGATATCGCTGGTCATCGGCACTGTTTCAGCACTGCAACGAGGTCGGCTGGCGGACACGATCGGCACCTCGTTTGCCGTGCTCGGCGTATCGATGCCGGACTTTTGGCTGGGTTATGTGCTGATTTTCTTTCTGGCCCTCAATTTTCCGATTTTTCCGTCGTACGGATTTGTGTCGCCGATGGTGTCACTGCCGGGCGCATTGCTCAGCGGCTTCCTGCCGGCGCTGGCGATCGCCGCACCGATGGCCGCGGTGTTCGCCCGCACGCTCCGGGCTGCACTGTTGGAGGTGCTGCACCGGGAATATGTCACGGTCGCTCGCTCCATCGGGTTCGCGCCAAGGTTTGTCTTCCTGCACTATGTGCTGCGGAATGCGCTGATCCCGTACGTCACCGTGCTCGGCCTGTAGGTGCGCTACCTTCTGGGCGGCGTG
>DATDIC010000193.1:0-4566 GCA_036521275.1 Acetobacteraceae bacterium | reverse complement strand
GCGGTTATCGGCATCGTCGGCATCGCCGTGATGGTGGTGCTGGCGGTGCCCACCGGCGGCGGCAGCTTCGCGGTGGGAACGGCGGTAACCGGTTCCGCAGCGGCGCTTGCTGCGGCCGGCCTGGGAACCGCCGCCGGCCTTGCGCGCAGCACATACGACGACCTGGTTAAGCAGGTAAGCGATTCCAGCGACCTGATGCAGAAGCGCGTGGCCTATCGCCATGATCTCGGCGCGCTGGACGCGACGATGAAGTTCTCGTTGCCGGCGTCGACCCAGGTCATCAACCAGATCGGTGTGGTCAGGGACGCGTGGGTCAGCTCGTTGCAGGAGATCAAATTCAAGGTGAGCGAGCTCGGCGTGGACAATCTGGCCAGCAGCCCATGGCTGCAAGACACGGACATGGCCGCGTCGGCAGCGAACTGGACCATTGTCGCCGATGCCATGCGTGCCTTCGTCCAGGGATCCTTCGTCGATTCCGACGTCATGGCGTTCGGCAGCGCGCTGCCGAAAGACGAGCCCGGCTGGCAGGAGAACTTCACGCTGAAACTCGCGGCATAGCCGCACCGCCTTCGTTCAACACTTACCCGATGGATGAACATAATGCCCGATGCCTCGATTGCACCCGCCGACGGCCTCATCACGCCGGCGGACCCGAAATCCGGTCAGCAGAGCCAGTTCGCGCTGTTCAGCGACAGTTGGCTCGAGCTTCAGGTCTATGTCGGGTCGGCGCTGGAACTGCCGATCACCACAGGTGATTTCGAAGACAAGTACGGCTCCCTGGGCGGCTCGACCGTCATCAAGAACTGCATCACCGCGATGGGCAGCGTGCGCGACGCTGCGACCGAGTTCGGCAACCCGAAAACGCTGCGCGCGGCACTGATCGCCAATCCCAACCTGCTGGCCACCCAGACCCCGCCGGCGGAGATCTATACGCACACGGTGTGGCTTGGTCAGCGCGTGCATGAGACCGCGGGGAAATTGCAAAGCGGCTACCAATCCGTGCTGGACGAACTGCCCGGCCTGCCCAGCAAGGATCAGGTGGAGGCGTTGAAAGCCTATCTGTTCGATACCACGCTCGGCCCGATTCCGCTGGCCAAGCAGATGTCCGATGAAGCCGGCGCGCTGATCAAGAAGCTCGGCACGTTCGAGCAGAAGATGAACGAGTACAACGCCAAGATGCAGGCGTTCACCGCCGGCTCCTCGGCGATGATGGCGGAGGTGAACAGCGCCATCGGCTCATCGCAGCAGAAGATCCAGGATCTGGAGAAATCGCGTGACGAAGCCTACAAGGCGTGGCGGGATTTCACCATCGCGGCGGTTACCACCTCGGTCGGCTGTGCGCTGATCGGCGGGCTGCTGGCGCCGTTCACCGGCGGGGTTTCCCTGCTGGTCGGCGGCATCGCGGCGATCGCCACCGGTGTCGGCCTGGGCGTGAAGGCCGCGCAGTGCCGCGCCGAGTACAACGAATACTGCAACCTGATATCCGATGAAACCGTCCAGTTGCAGAAGAAGCAGCGGTTGCGCAGCGATCTGGGAGACTTCAACACCCAGATGCAACGCGTCGGTCCGGCGATGTCCAGCTTCCTGAAAAGCCTGCAGACGGTCGAGGGCGTGTGGGTGCAGATGAACAACGACATGCTGAGCATCAGCAACAGCATCACCGAGGGGAACGTCGGCAGCATTCCATTCCTGGTCAAGGCGAAGGCCAGCCTGGCGATCAATAGCTGGAAGGCGGTGGACGACAGCGCCAAGCAGTTCACGGTGGAGTCGCTGGTGGACTACACCAGCATCGCGTTCGGCGACAAACTGCCGGCCAATGCGGTGACCTTGGCGGCGGCGGCCTGATATCGCCGGGTTGTGCGTTAGCGGCCAGGTCAGATTCCCGGTGACGATCTACGGCAAGCCGGCCTGGCCGCGGACATAGGTGGCGACTGATGCGGAAAAAATCGCCGGATCTGCGCCCGGGCTCCGGGCGTCGGTTCGTCAATCAGTGAGGCTATAGGAATGAGTGCAACGACCGCTTTCCTTGGACTGAACCGGGCAGTACCGAGCGCCTCGCTGCTCAGCCGCGATGATCCGGCAACGCTCGGCTTCGACACGACATCCTGGAAGCACCTCAATCGCTACGTGGCGAAGGTCGAGGGGTTGCCGACCACGTTGCAAGGCGGCTCAGAGGCATTGACCGTTGCCCTGGCCAGGTTGCGGTCGCTGGCGGCCGCGTTCGGGTCCCCGAAACAGCTCCGGCATCTGATCCAGGAGCAACCGGATGCATTGGCTGGGGATCAACCTCCTGCCACGCTTTATGCAAGTGTCGCCTGGATGGTGCAGCACCTGCATCAATCGGCGTCATCGGTGATCGCGACTTTGCAGACGTTTCCAGCGTCGACGATCTTTGCCGACGACGTACGAACTGGCTTGCAACGACTGGGGGCTGATGCGCAAACGGCAAGGGCGGCGATCGGCCCGCTTGTCGCCGCCCTGAGAAGCTTCAAGACCGATATAGTCGAAGCGAACGCCGCCCTGTCAGAAGCGTACCGGACCGACGCCGCTGCACTTCAGCAGCTTCAGGAACAGACGGGATCGCAGCAGGTCAAACTGGCCTCCGTGCAGACGCAGATCGAGCAGCTTGGTTTCTTCAGTGCCGGGAAGAAGCGCGAACTGGATCGCGAGCAGGAGAAGCAGAAGGAACAGCAGCAGGAGACCTCGGTCAGATCAGAAACCCTGCGTGCCGCTCTCGCCGCCGTCGAGCCGATTCAAAATGAGGGGTTCTGGCTGGAGCCTGGGATCGACGATCTGGTCAGCTTCCTCGACGGGCTGAGGAAAGTGCTCACGACATTTGGCTCCGGCGTGACCCAGCTCGCCGCGGACGCCGCCGACACCCAACTCAGTGACGCGGCCGGCATGCAGAAACTGCTCGGGAACGACGCGTCGATCGAACAATGGAAGGCGATCGATGGGGCTGCCAGCCGTTTCCTTGCCCGCGCCCTGATCGATTTTCCGCCACTTCCCTCCGCAACCCAGGAGCAGCCGTGATGCGCGCCCGCAGCAAATCATTCTGGATAACGGCCGGTATCGTTTGGCCGCTGCTGGTTGCCCTCGGGCTGCTCCCCGCTGCGGCGAACGCGCAATCGATCAACGTGGCGGCCGGTACCGACGCGCTGGCGCAAGTTGCGCAGTTCGGCAACGATGTGCGCGCCATGCGATCGGTCGCAATAACGCCGATGGGGCCGTACGACCTGTCCACCAGATGCACCTGGTGCAGCGAGCATGCCTGGTGGGGGTTCGGGACATGCACCCAGAACACCACCGAAACCTGGAATGCGAAAGTGGACTTCACCTGGACCCGCAGCAGGCTCAATCAGATCCTGGCGCAGGCGACGCAAAGCGCCAATAACTTCCCCGCCGCCTATGCGCCGTTTCAGGCCTGGATCAAGTCCATTCCCGCCTTCAGCGTCCGGTTCGACAACGCGGCCAATATCGTGCTGACCACCCAGCAACAGATCAAGGCGGGCCAGGGTCCCAACGACCAGCAGCGGCAGGCGGTCACCCAGGCCTTGCAGGATCTGGTCAACGACCTGGCGGCCAACGCAGCGCAACTCGACAACGCGACGAAATCCCTTGCCGCCGCCCTGCAGCAACAGAGTGCCTATGGTCCGGCGATCAAGCAGGCGATCGACGGCGCCGACCAATCAGCCCGCACAGCCCTGGCCGGTTTGCAGCAGCAGGCCAATACCCATCATTGCCAGGACGGGCTGGCGGACAAGTTCAGCCGCATCAAGGTCGAATTCACCACCTCGATCGTGCAGATCTCGGCTTTATTCCAGAAGCTGGAAGCCAGCCGCCAGGCAGCGGATCGTGGGCTGGCATTCCTGCTGGGATCGGTGGTGTCGTCGCGAACCGACCTGCAATCGGTGATGGATCAGATCAAGGCGGCTAAAAGCGACGTGCTGGGCAGCTTCCTGGAGCGGCTGCACCTCGCGTCCGCGAAGGCGCAATGGGAGCAGATTGCGGCCTATACGACCTCGCGGCTGTCAGGCAGCCCGGGCGGGTGATGCAGCCCGGCCCTGGGTGAGCTTGGCGCTGGGTGAGCTTAGGGCTCGTCATGAAATAACGGAATCAATCGTCATTCCCGCGAAAGCGGGAATCCACCGCCGCCCGCTAGATTCCCGCTTTCGCGGGAATGACGGTCGATGCGGTTATTTCATGACGAGACTTTAGCTGCTGACCTGCTTTTTCATCGCGTCCAGCAGCGCCTGAATGCTTTCGTTGTTGTGCACGATGAAGGACGAATAGTCGCTGCGCTGGGTCAGCCGCAATGACGTGCCGTCGGCGATGACATCCACGATCTTCGGCGATCCGTTCACGGTCTGCACCACCCAGTCCACGTCGGCCGGCGCCTGGCCCGGCCGGTTGATGATCGTGGACACGACCTGCCCCTCTGCGCGCGTAACGGTGCGCCCGATCGTAAAGGTCACGCCCTGATACTCGCCGATCTTGGCATCGATGCTACCGACCAGCACGCGATGGAACAGGTCCAGGTATTGCTGCTGCTGCTGCGGCGTTGCA
>DATDIC010000192.1:0-2255 GCA_036521275.1 Acetobacteraceae bacterium | reverse complement strand
CCGGTACAGCGTGGTGCCGATCTCTCGTTGCGCGCGGCGGGCGATGCGCTCGGTCACCGAGCGGTTTTCCGGGATCGCCGCGTCGATATGGCAGGTCACCATCCGCTTCGTCAGATCGGGCGGAATGGTGCTCACATCGCGATTGGTTGTCAGCACGACCGGCGCATACTGCCCGCCCATGTCGTGGTCGGTGCGCACCAGGTCCGGCACATGGGTGGAGAACTTGTCGCGCGTTACATCGTCGATGAGCAGCGGCAATGCGCCCAGCCGCTCGCGCAGGCCCAGCGCGCGGTTGGCCGTGAACTGCCCGCTGCGGATCATCTTCTCGAAACCGAACATCGACCGCGTAGCGATCCGGGTGAACAACGTTTTGCCGCCGCTCGAACGGCCATACAGCACGGCATAGACGGGATACACCCACGGATCGATGCCGACCGGCACCGCCGCTTGCCGCAGCCACGGCGCCGCCGGCGCGGCATACAGCCAGACCAGGAAAGCCCAGTACACCTCCACCGCCGCCTCGGCGTTGCCGAAAAAGTTGCGGAAACTATCGATATACTCCACCAGATGCGTGCATCCGCCGCCGCGCTGTCGGCCGGCAGCACCGGGTCCGCAAGCAGCCACGCCTGCCCGCTCAACAGCACGGTGCCGGTCGCGAAATCTATCTCCGCGCGCGGGATACGGTCTTCCGTCGCCTCGGTCAGCGGGCGGGTCGCATGCGCCCGGATCACGCGAAGCACGGTGGCCGCGTTCACCACCGTACGTCCGGCCTTGTCCTTCGGCAGCGCAAGCTCTTTCAACTCGGCTCCGATAGCCGCCGCATTGCGTAGCGCGTCGGTGGCGAACCCGGCCGGCACCGGGCGAGGCGGCGGATCGATTAGCGCAACGCCCGCTTGCAGCACGCGCACGATCGGCACCTCATCCAGCGCGAGCGGCGTCGTGCGCCCAACGATGCCGTCGCCCGTTCGGCTGACCAGCGCATCCGGCTCCACCGGCACGCTGTCGCGCCCGTCTCGTTGGTAATAGCCGTCGAACAGCGCCCAGGCCGGCTCGCCGTCGAATGCGACATAGATCTCGTGCTGGCGTCCCTCGAACGCCGCCAGGCTGAGATTCGCCGAACCGGTCACGACCCGACGCCCCGCCGGCCCCGACAGCAGATAGAGCTTTTCGTGACTGGGCCGCCCGCGCAGCAGCCGGAACCGCAGCGTGCCGCCGGCCACCCGTTCCAGCAGCACCCGGCCGCTGCGGCCGAGCAGGCGGGACAGCGCCTCCACCAATGCCTTCTGATCGGCCAGCGCGTCGGCAAATCCGTAGGCCTGCACGGTCTGGCTCGCCTGCAGCAGCGCCAAGTGCTCGCGCGACAGGATGGCTTCGCTGCCGAACACGATCTCGGCATCCTCCAGCCGATCAACCAGGCGCATCAGGAATTCGATGCTGCTGGAAAAGGTTATCGCCTTCACCGCCGTGAAGCCCGCGAACAGCGACTCCCAGCTCGTCTGTTGCTGGCCGATCAGCTCGGCCCGGAACACAGTCAGCGGTCCGACGGCAGCGGCCGCATTGGCGAACAGATCAGACGGCATCGCCCGCAGCGCAGCGAGGCACCGGACCAATCACCGTATGTTCAGCGTGTGCCATAAAGCCTGTCTCCGGCATCCCCCAATCCCGGATGGATGTAGCCATGCTCGTCGAGCTGGCGGTCGATCGCCGCAACATAGACCGGCACGCCGAGATGCGCATCGGTGAACGCGGACAGCCCTTCCGGCGCCGCGAGCAGGCAGGCGAAGCTGATCTGCGGCACGCCGGCCTGCTTCAGCCGTTGCACCGCGGTAATCGCCGAATGGCCGGTGGCCAGCATCGGATCCACCACGATCACCAGCCGCTCCTGCACATCATCCGGCAGCTTCAGGTAGTACTCGACAGGCACCAGCGTGTGCGGATCGCGATACAGCCCGATATGCGCGACGCGCGCCGACGGAACCAGGTCCAGCATGCCGTCCAGCATGCCATTGCCAGCGCGCAGTATGGACAGAAAGCACAGCTTCTTGCCCGACAGCAGCGGCGCCTCGGTGATTTCCAGCGGCGTTTCGATGCTCACGGTTTCGGTCGGGAGGCCACGCGTTACTTCATACGCCATCAGCAGGCTCAGCTCTCGCATCAGCCGGCGGAACTCCGATGTCGCGGTGTCCCGGCGCCGCAGTAATGTCAGCTTGTGCTGCACCAGCGGGTGATCGAGGACAGTAACATTCGGAAATGAC